>CAYLQB010000076.1:0-2502 GCA_964385745.1 uncultured Methanosarcinales archaeon | reverse complement strand
TCAAGTTTATTTGAGTGAATTAATAAGAGTCTCATAAATCAATTTAAAAAAGATAATTAAACTAAAATTATTATGGCCTTTTCTCTGTTTGACAATTACCACTTGTAACACATTTGTTGCCATCCACAATTTGACCACAACAATTAGATTTGCATTCATAACTTTTAGTACAAAGTTCTCCATTACGTTTCATAGGAATGCAGTCGGTCTCACTACTACAATAACAAGTATCACTTACCCTAAGACAATTACTCTTATCATCGTTCCACTTACTACAACAAGATTGTCCAATTCTCCCAATACAAGGATTGTTCTCAGTAGGACAAGTTATTGTTAAACTTCCACCACCAAAAGAAAAGACTTCTTTGCATCTTCCTGCGCAGGCTTCGTCATCCATATCAGAAACTGCGTAATACAACCTGCAGACAGATAATAAACTATCTTCTTTGCCATCTTTAGTCACATCATTAAGCATAATGGTTGAAGGTGACTGACCAGTTTCAACATAAACTCTGCAACCCGCTCTAAAGGCATCCTGATATGTAATTGGACTTATGTCTGTACCGCTGATAATCATATAAACTATTAAAACGAGAACTAAAATAGCTAAAGTAAGTATAATAACTGTATTTATAGGTAAACCAATCCCTCTTAACTTCATAATAAATAATTAAATATAGTAAACAATTATGGATAACAGATTAAAAGGTATGTCACTTCCAATAGAAACAATTGTAATTATTGTTGTTAGCATTTTGATTCTTGTAATTGTGGTTTTATTTTTCAGCGGAGGCTTTAACCAACCTGCGAGAGATATAACTATTGAAGGACAACTAAGATCAGAATGCAATGACTGGGGAAGGGATTCTGGTTATCAACATGATACTAATACTTATACAACCAATGATTATCCTGCCTTGCAGGATAAATTCAATAAAACTGAAGAAGGAGCTGCAAAAGCGAGAAAATTCTGCATTGGGCATGAATAGACTCGTTGCATAATTAAAGATAAACCCTGCTTTCCACATTCATCAAATCCAAACCCCAAAGAAATTTCTACAATATTCTTAAGTTCACAAAACCGCAAACAATCGAAAACATATGATCATATCTGCGAAGGTTATTCCTGAATTTAGTTCCAAGTATCTTAAAATGCTTTAATTTGCCTATAGAATGCTCTACAACAATCCTTTCTTTAGCCAGTTTTTTGTTGTATCTCTTCTCTTTTTTTGTCAGGGACTTCCCTTTTTTCTTCTTTACAGGAAGCTTGGTTCTTCGGTCAGGAAAATCTTTTTCCATTCCCTGATATCCAAGGTCTCCTTCCATTTCAATCTCCGGAGGTATAAAAGGAGGGTCCTTTTTGTAAACATCATAATCATGTCTCTTCCCTCTGACATGTTTTGTTTTGTGAACTATTAAACCCTCCTTGTTGACTATTATTTGAGTCTTAACTGTGTGTCTCTTTTTCTTTCCGGAATAATAATTCTTTCTTCTTCTCTTGTTCTTTGGTCTTGGTATTTCCTGTTCTGTTGCATCCACAATTGCGAGCAGTTCAGGAAATAGTTTTTCCAGTTCTTCAACCTTTCCAATTTTCTTTATCTTTTTGTGAATCTTCTGAGGCAATGGAACGCACTTTTTTACCAATGGTTCCAGCATTCTTACATCTCTACAAACATTTCCGGCATCAATGCCAAAAAGGAAAGAAGTGAGAATATATGTTGTGTACAATCTATAATAGACGAGCAACATTAGCAGTCTGTTTTCTAAATCAAGAGAAAACGGATGACCGGCTCCTATTGCTCTTTGCCTATCCTTTTTCCCAAGTCTTTTCTTTTCATATTCAGGGTACTTTGATTTAACCTTTTCAAAAACAAAATCAAATTCTTCTACAGTCAAACCAGTAAATCTTTTGAAAAGTTCAGATTTCTTCTTAAGAAAATTATATCTTAACATAAAATATCAATGATTTTTATTAATTACGCAATGGGTTTAATATAACGAGTAAGACCTATTGAAAGGATGACGGCTCAGGACTGAGCTCAGGACGAGTAAATAGGGTTCGTTTATTTTTCCTTAAATAAATTAATTTTCTCCATGACTATTTTATCTTTAAATATATCTACATATCTCTGAAAATCCCCTTTCAAGTTAGCGGTATTATATTTATACCCAAAGGCACCACAAACAAAATCAACAACCTGCAAACCTTCATCATCCTGCGAATTCTCATGAATTATGTTAAGCTCAGGAATCACTTTAAATATTGATAAGAATTCTGTTTTTATGTACTGCTCAAAATTATCCCTTTGTTTCTTCGACATACACCTGTCCAAACAAATATGTAAATGATTTCGTTTTCCTAATTTTTTAAGAGGTGACTCTAATAAAATCTTTAACAGATAATTATACAATATAGGGATATTATTTTGAAGATTTTTTTAGTATATTCTTTCTTGATAATAATTGAATACACTTCTAAATCAAGCTTTGCAACTCTCTTTA
>CAYLQB010000075.1:0-2513 GCA_964385745.1 uncultured Methanosarcinales archaeon | reverse complement strand
AGGAAAGAGAAAGATTTAAATATGGAATAATTAACTTTCAGCAGATATAAAGTAAGTGGTAAACTTTTAATTATTGTAGGTTATGCAGGACTTAATAATATAATAAATATTTGAGTAACTTAATGAACTAACAAGCGTTTGTAGGTGGTAGACATTTTTAAAAGGAGGATTTTCATAGCTTTACTTGTAATTGTATCCATTGTTACTCTTACTACTGCCAACACTGCTGAAAATACCACATGTTCTATACCTTATAACATAACTGATAATTACACATTAAACTGTATGTGCAATATAACCTACACATCTGCATCTGGTTCTTATATGATAGAGAATACATCAAAGATTATTTTTCCGCCAGGTTTCAATTCAGGGCTTATCTTCTTTCATTGCGGTAACATGACTGCTGAGAGAAATTACACACCTTCCCTGAATAAGGGTTTGCTTATATCATATGATAACATAACTCAAATTAAACAGCTGAATAACGTTACTGAATGGACAGGAAAGGTTATTATTTATAATAATGCAGATGTTGATTATACTGGCTGTATAAATCTAAATCCTACAAAAGGAAGTTTTGATATTAAAGTGAAGGATGAAAACAACTCTAGTCCTTTTACTAATTATTCAGGTTGTTATAAAACTGCTATTAAAGCAGATAATGTCAAACTTCTGAATATCAAATTTAAGACAGCAATCACCATTAATGTGACGAATTTTAAAGCGGTTGTGTGGGAGATAATTCCTCTTGATTCATTTAACAGGAGTTTCTCAAATGATTTTTATTCTCAGGCCGATTCAACTATCTTTGTTTATCAAAATACAACTTTGATTTATCATAATATTAGCATACCAAGATTTTCAAGTGGAGTCACTGTAAGCAGAGTAAAAGATATTGATGGCAAGACCGGTTTGGAAGAACAACTTGACAGTTCTGCTTATTCCATGACAAATTTGAGTGTAACATTGAAGAGTGTTGAGCCGAATACAGAGTACATCATCAGGGAAAGTCCCAAGTATAAGATTATTAAATGCGACAGGAATCTGACAATAGGACAGCCAGTATTGTGGAAATGCGAAGTCCTGTTTAACAATAAGTTATACAATGTTTCCTATGAAACTCCTAAAATAACAAAGAAGGAAAAATTAAACTCCTCTAATTGTGGATGGTTAAACAATATAACCCTTAAAACAGATTCTTTAACTCCTTATTATGATTTTGATGTTTTTGCCACGACGCCCTCTTTGAATTTTCTGGTTGAGCCGAAGCTTTATTTTTACGTTGAGATGGGAACAAATAAGACCTTATTTAGAATTCCAAAGTTGAGCAATACTTTCAGGTTTGCAATTCTCAATGGATGTTATTCAAATTATTCAACTGCCTCACCTTTGGATTACTCAAAAACTAATGCTTCTATTGGTTTACCGCCTACAAAAAAAAGTATAGAAGAGAACCAAACTAAGGTTAAGAATGCCAATGAGAGCCAATACCTCAATGAATTGGCAAACCTTAGTTTAAATTTGGTTCTTAAACACAATAATTTAAATCAGGTTAAAAACTTTACTGCGAAATTAGGCAAGCATAATAATTACAGAATAAGTTTAATGATAAAACTCAATAAGTCAATAAAGGCCTCCAAGTCAGGGAAGACAAACATATCATTGGAATTACCTAAAAAAATTCCTGATAATGTAGAGTTATACGTCTGGAAAAGAATAGGTGAGAATAATAAATACTTAAAGTATATTAGGTTGCCCTGTTCTTTAATTAATGATAAGAACAAAACAACATTAAGAATCACTCTTCAAGATGGACTTATCGATGATGACAGCAAAAAAAATGGTGAAATTGTACTTAATAATTCATTGTTGTTATCCATACCTGATTTTAATGTTAGCATTAACAAAAGCAAAGACAAGCATTCAGTCAAAATAATAATCAATGAGCCAGGCAGTATTATTGGAATCAGCAAATCAGGTGTGAAAGAAAGAAAGGTCGGTTTGACAGCAGAACAGGGCAGTTTTAACAGCGTGAAAATCGTTTCTCCTGATAATACTATAAATCCACCAAAGCAGAGTTTTGAATACAAACTCTTGAAATTTAGTATTGATAATATTACTAAAGGAAGCAAAGCAGATATATTGATTCATCTTGATAAAGCAATTGCTCATCCAAAGCTGTTAAAATTCAATCCGAACACGGCTGAGTGGTATTCCTTCCCCTTCACAAGAATTAATGATACAACTCTTAAAATCACTATTGTTGATGGTGGCTTTGGAGATGACGACGGATTAAAGGATGGAATCATCGAAGATGATCTGGGAATAACAAATAATTGGTGGAATACCAGCTGGAAGTGGAGGAGGGCTTACAATATATCCAACACAGCGGGAAACCTGACTGACTATCAATTTAAACTGGAATTAACATCATCAAATTTCAATTTTTCAAAGGCGAACACAACCGGAAAGGACTTGAGATTTATCTATTACAACTCAAGCTCTGATTC
>CAYLQB010000074.1:0-2874 GCA_964385745.1 uncultured Methanosarcinales archaeon | reverse complement strand
TACAAGCCAATAGGAATTGTTCATTCTCCATTTAGAGAACCTGAAGGAACACCGATACAACCCGTAGGTGCTAAAGGTATTAATGGATCAGTTGAGATATTTCCAGAGTATGTTGAGGGCTTAAAGGATTTGGATGGTTTCTCTCACATTATTTTGATATATAACTTTAATTTATCTAAGAACGCGTCTTTGAAAGTGAGACCTTATATGGATAGTGAAATGCGTGGGGTCTTTGCAACACGAAGTCCAAGTAGACCAAATCCTATCGGTATCTCAATAGTTCGTCTTGTCAAGATTGAAGGAAATATATTACATATTCAAGACGTGGATATTGTAGATGGAACTCCTCTTTTGGATATAAAACCTTATGTACCGGAATTTGACATAAGAGATGTGAAGAAGATAGGATGGCTTGAGAAAAATGTACATAAAACTTCAACAACAAAGGATGATGGAAGATTTATAAAATAATTTTTAGAGGGTTCTTCAAAGGTTATATTTATAAGTTAACATACTTAAAAATCGTTAAGTTTATAAATGGATTCTTGAAAACTTATATTGATGAGGAAAAAACTTCCATTTTGGAACACGATAAAAACTCACTCGTAGATTTCTTGTTAGTTGTAGATTCGTTAATTATCTTTGTTTATTTTTAGGGATTGTTGCTTTGAATTTTGTTTTGTAAAATCATTAAATGATAAGGAGGTAGGACTTATGAAATATGTAAAAGAATTCAGATGGAAACCGGGATTAAAGGTCACGGACTTAGTCGACTCACTTGGTTCAGTTGGTTTTCAAGGTGTTCAATTGAAAAGAGCAGCTGAAGTTATAATTGACATGAAGAAGGCAGGGGCAAAAATATACTTTACATTTACATCAAACATGGTAACTTCTGGACTTAGAGGATTATTTGCTCAAGTTGTAGATTTAGGATTGGCAGATGTAATTGTAACAACAGTTGGTGGCGTAGAAGAAGACATAATGAGAGCAAAGGGAGAAAAGTTCATTATTGGGAGTTTTGAACCTGATGATGTTGAGTTATACGAGAAGGGATACAATAGGGTTGGAAATTTATTCATAACTAATGAAACATATGAGAATTTTGAAGATACAATTCAGGGAATGATAAGAAAACTCTACGAGAAAAAACATACCTGGCCTGTATCAGAGTTACTTCACGAAATTGGATTAATGCTTGATGATAAAAACTCAATATTGTATCAAGCTGCGAAGCATAATGTTCCCATATTCTGCCCGGCAATAACAGACGGGGCATTGGGATTTCACCTCTTTATGTTTAAACAAAAACATAAGGACTTCGTTGTTGATGTTGTGCAGGACTTTGCAAACATCCTGTTCTCTTCAAGTCAGGATGACAAGAAAGGAGCAATATGTTTAGGAGGAGGGGTCTCAAAACATCATGCCATTTTTTCATGCTTAATAAATGGGGGATTGGACTATGCGGTTTATATGACAACAGCAAGCCACACCTCAGGAAGCATGAGTGGTGCAACAACGAGCGAAGCAAAGAGTTGGGGAAAAATAAGGGATGATGCAAACATAGCGACAGTTATTGGGGATGTAACCATAACCTTTCCGTTAGTAATGACTGATGTCTTTGAGGAGCTTAAGAAGGAGGGTTTAATAAAATGAGCGCGCAGTTCATAATGAGCAGAAAAAAAACATTGGAACAATACAATAAACTAAAAGAAGTAAGCGATTTTGTATCTTACAGTGTAAAAACAAATTTGGAAATAGCAAAGATCCTTGTAGATAATACAGATTCTATGTTTAGCATACACTTCTGGAACTTATTATCTGTTGTCCCGGATAAATCGAGAGTTTGGTTCTTTGCTCAGGGATGGAGTGAGGACTTTATACAGAAATTAATCAATGAGGGAGTTAAATCATTCATCGTTGATAATGTTGAGGACTTGGAGACATTGCTTCAGTATTTAAACAAGAATCATACTTTAATAAACTTACTCCTGAGAATGAAAATGAAGGAACATTCTATTCACACGGGGAAGCATTATGTGTTTGGGATGTACTCTGATGAGATAAATGAGTGGATTCCAAAACTAAGAAAGAATAAGAACATCAATAAGTTAGGCATACACTTTCACAGAAAAACACAGAACACAAACGAATGGTCATTAATTGAGGAATTTGATGAATCAACAACAGAAGAAACAAGGAAATCAATAAACCTTGTTAATGTTGGAGGCGGCATTCCCGTAAGATACAGGAACTACTCAGTTGATTTAACCAAAAGAATATTTGAGAGAATAAAAAAATTCAAGAAGTATTTAAATGAACAAAATATAAAAATGATCATTGAGCCGGGAAGGTTCATAGCAGCCCCGCCAATAATACTTGAAACGGAAATAAAACAAGTCATAGGAAAAACACTCATAGTAGATGCTTCCGTATTCAATGCAGCTACGGACACCTTTATTGCAGATACAAGATTACTCATTGAAGGGGAACTGGAGAAAGCAAGTTTTGATAAGATGTACACAATAAAAGGATGCACTCCTGACTCAAGGGATATTCTAAGATATAAAGTTTATCTTGACAATCCAAAAAAAAGACAGAAGATTAGATTTTTGAATGCAGGGGCGTACAATTTCTCAACGGACTTCTGTAAACTTGAGAAACCAAAAACGATAATTGTGGAGGACTGGTAAAAATGTTAATTGTTAAAGTGCCTATAAACTGCGGAGCTTTGTCAAAGAAAAATGGTCTTGATAAAGGACCAGACAGTATAGTAAAACAATTTGATGAGTTATTTTTAAATGAATCCTTTGAAGAAATTAATCCTTCTGTACAATCAATAAGTATTGATAATTATGATTTAGATAACACTTACTC
>CAYLQB010000073.1:0-3089 GCA_964385745.1 uncultured Methanosarcinales archaeon | reverse complement strand
ATAAATAAATCAAAAAAACAAAAAAATATTGATTAATTAAGGCATAGCTTTGTCTTACAAATTCTTATCGGCTTTTATTGCTGCCTGAGCTGCTGCCAACCTTGCAATTGGAACCCTGTATGGAGAACAACTCACATAATCAAGACCTGCCTTATGGCAAAACTCAATTGTTTTTGGATCTCCACCTTGCTCACCACAGATTCCAATTTCAATATTTGGGTTTGACTTTCTACCTTGGCTCACTGTCATATTTATCAATTTACCAACACCATTCACATCAAGTGTTTTGAATGGGTCTTCTTCTATAATTCCCTGTTTTAAGTAATCTGGAAGGAATTTGCTCACATCATCTCTTGAGAAACCAAGGGTCATTTGAGTTAAATCATTGGTTCCAAATGAGAAAAACTCTGCCTCCTTTGCAATAACATCTGAAGTTAATGCAGCTCTAGGCACTTCTATCATCGTTCCTATCTTGTATTTGAGGTCAACACCTTTTTCAGATATTACCTTATCAGCAACATCTTTGATTACTTGCTTTACTGTTCTATATTCGCTTATAAAACCAACTAAGGGAATCATCACCTGTGGTTTTACATCAATTTTCTTTTCAGATTTGACCTCACAAGCAGCTTCGAATATTGCCCTTGTCTGCATCTCAGCTATTTCTGGATATCTTATTAATAATCTACAACCTCTATAACCCAACATTGGATTAAGTTCCTTTAGATTTTCTATTTTCTCTTTTACTTCATCAACACTAACATCTAATCTATGAGCCATCTCTTCAATATCCTTTTCCTCTTTTGGTAAGAACTCATGAAGTGGTGGATCCAACAATCTTATAGTAATTGGTCTCTCTTCCATGGTCTCAAATAGCCCCTTAAAATCAGATTTTTGCATTGGTAATAATTTGTCAAGGGCTTTTTTTCTTCCTTCAACAGTATCTGCAAGAATCATTTCTCTCATAGCCCATATTCTCTCACCTTCGAAGAACATGTGCTCAGTCCTACATAAACCAATGCCCTCTGCACCATACTCTTTTGCTTTCTTAGCATCTCTTGGGATATCTGCATTTGTCTTTACTCCAAGAGTTCTCCTATCATCAGCCCATTCCATAAGGGTCTTGAACTCTGCTGAGATTTCAGGGTCAATGGTTTTCAATTCCCCTTCAAAGACCTCACCAGTACTTCCATCTAAAGTAATTATGTCCCCTTTCTTAATTACAACGTCCTTATTCTTGACTTTAATGGTTTCTTCATCTTCATCAATGATTAAATCAGAGCATCCTACAACTGCACACTTGCCCATTCCTCTGGCAACAACAGCTGCATGCGAAGTCATACCTCCTCTCTGAGTCACAATACCCTGAGCAGCATTCATGCCCTTGATATCTTCAGGACTAGTTTCAGTTCTCACCAAAACAACCTTTTCTCCTTTCTCAGATTCTTCAAAGGCCTCTTCGGCTGAGAAAACAACCTTACCAACGGCAACGCCGGGGGATGCTGCAAGTCCTTTAACAATTGGTTCACGATCCTGTTTCTCATTTGGGTCAATTTTTTTATGTAACAACTGGTTTATTGATGTCGGCTCAATTCTCATAAGTGCAGTATCATTATTGATTAGTCCCTCCTTAACCATATCCACTGCTATTTTTACAGCTGCAAAAGCAGTCCTCTTAGCAGTCCTAGTTTGCAGTAAGTATAGTTTAGAATTTTGTATGGTAAATTCAATATCCTGCATATCCTTGTAGTGTTGTTCCAGTTTGTTCTTTACATCAACTAATTGTTCATAGGCCTCAGGAAGGGTTTCTTTTAAAGATTCTATGGGTTGAGGGGTTCTTATCCCTGCCACTACATCCTCACCCTGAGCATTCATTAAAAACTCTCCATAGAACTTTTTTTCTCCGGTGGATGGATTTCGTGTGAAACAGACACCTGTTCCAGAATCATTTCCCATGTTGCCAAAGACCATTGCCTGAACATTTACAGCAGTACCTAACAAGTTCTTAATGTTGTTGATTCTTCTATATTCTATAGCTCTTTTGTTATTCCAAGAATCAAATACAGCCCTTATAGCCATCCACAGCTGATCGTTTGGACCCTGAGGGAAGTCCTTTCCTGTCTCTTTTTTAATAAGCTCTAAATATTCCTTAACAACCTCTTTTAAATTCTCAGTGGTAAGTTCTGTATCATATTTCGCATTGTTTTTTTCCTTGATTTTATCTAAGACCTTTTCAAATTTGCTATGTTCAATACCCATTACAACATTTCCAAACATTTGAATGAATCTTCGATACGAATCCCAAGCAAATCTTTCATTTGAAGATTTCTTTGCTAATCCTAAGACAGATCCATCATTTAGCCCTAAGTTAAGAACAGTATCCATCATTCCAGGCATTGAGATAGCAGCACCGGATCTTACAGATACCAATAGAGGATCCTCTTTGTCTCCAAGTTTTTTATTTAGAGTGGACTCTAATTCCCTTAGATGAGTTTCAACTTCTTCTTTTAATCCTTCAGGGAAATCTCTGTGTTCTTGAAAGTAAGCACATGCCTCAGTTGTAATTGTAAAACCTGGTGGAACAGGTATTCCTAAATTTGTCATCTCAGCAAGTCCTGCACCTTTTCCCCCTAAAAGTGGTTTCATATCCTTATTTCCTTCCTTAAAGGAATAAACGTATTTCTTCGTACTCATTTTATCACCTATTTATTTTCTCTTTGTTTTTGAGATTTTTGTTTCAATTTATGTTTTTATTAACAGCATAAAAAGTAAAGATGTAGTTAAATATGTAAAATCTAATCTCAAGTATATGATTGAATCTTAAGTATCGGGATTGGAATACATGATACAAAGCGAAGTAGTAATAATATGGTATATGGTATCAACGATGTTTCACACAGGATTAATTAAATATCATTAGAGATAGTATCAAAGAGATGATACAAAAAAGTAAAATAAAAAAACATACAAAATATAAAAAAGCACATAAAAATCATGTTAAAAGTATAATAAGGTATAATAAAATAATGATGTATAATAATAAAAATCCATATATCATAAAATCCAGATAGCAATATTTAATCAGGTAT
>CAYLQB010000072.1:0-3222 GCA_964385745.1 uncultured Methanosarcinales archaeon | reverse complement strand
TTTGAACTAATTACTTTCTTTTTTGAACTAAAAACCTTTGGAGTTGATGAGATTTTCATAGGTTTATAATCAAACAGAACTGATACAGAACCTTTCTCTGATTTGACAGATGGCTTAGAGTAAGTTGTGACTGAAGCTCCACTCTTAAAAATCTTGGTTGACCCTCTTGAGAACACTGAACCCATTGTACTCATTGCTTTTGGATTTGATACTAAGTCAGAAGCTGAAACATAATGAACTGAAGGGGATAACTCGCTCACTTTAACTGAAGGAATATGAGATTTTGGAGTAAGCTTAGAAACAGAAGAGGCAGGTTCAGAAACAAAAGGATTAGAGATTATTGAGCTCTGAAAAGGGTTTGGAACTGTTTCAGTTTTAACAAGATGTATCTTGACATATCTTTCGTTTAATCCTAACTTATTCCAAACTGAACTGAGATGTAATTTCTTTACAGTAGGTGGAGTTTCTTTTGGTACTGACCCCCAAGTCCAACCTAAATACTGTTTACTACCTAATACTGAAGAGGGATATGTGGTTCCTGTCTTACCTGTAAATCCTGCAGTTGTTACTGCCTGTGCTTCGTTTGATTTTCCTAATACATTTTCAGCACCTAAAAAGGTTTTTCCACTAGCTTCAGAACGACCCATAACTCTCTGAGTATATGATAACATATTTTCGTTAGAAAATGGTTTCTCATAATGAACTTTTGTTTTCTCAACTAGTGCTATTGTCTTTGGTTTCTTAAGCACAAACTTTGTAGTGATATCACTCCCACTCGTTCCTGATTCTTTGAACTTTTGAGAATATCCACTATATAATTGTATTTTTCCTTCTTTACTAGGAACAGACCTATAAAAATGAAGCAAATCATTAGATTTCCTTACAGGACCTGCTCTCTCAGGCACTGCTTTTAATTCAATAGCGTTTCCTGGTTTAAGTAAAGTATCCATTGATGGATGTTCAGTCAAATGCGCTGCCCAAACTTCTTTATTGGCTACTCTCTTTTTGAGCGAAGTAAAAGGTATTTTCTCTGACATCGCTTCTTTTCCATA
Organism: uncultured Methanosarcinales archaeon; assembly: GCA_964385745.1. Lineage (GTDB taxonomy): Archaea > Nanobdellota > Nanobdellia > Woesearchaeales > WAPY01 > CAYLQB01. The sequence continues at coordinate 2,170 of CAYLQB010000072.1, read as the reverse complement.
TGTTATTTTGATAGGAGTATTATCAACCCCTTTTTCCAAACTAACATAATCTGGACTTCTCTTTGATATAGGTACTACCACTTTATTCTTAACAATTGTTGAACCAATATCAAACAATTTAGAGAAACCAACCCCTCCTAATATTTGCCCAGCGAAATTTAATCCAAAAGTTGATTTCTTTGTTTCTGAGCTTGCTTCTTCTGAAATTGCAGCATAAGTCTGTTTAGGGTGAGTAACTGCTGTTGCTACTCTTTTAGGACTTTTAGGATTATTAATGAATTTAAGCATACCAACTCCACCACTTACTAACTGGAGTCCGCCGGCAGTTAGCCCTGCCCCCATTCCTAAAACAGGTTCATACCATTTACTTTTATCTTGTCTAAAATTATGAGAAGTTTTCTGAGAATATTGATTTAAGAAATGAACACCTTCATCAACCTTATATTTAGCTGCACTTAAAGGATTAAACTTAGTTGAATGTGGATTAGTAGAAGGCGGAGCTTTGAACTCTGAGATCATCCCGCTTGTTTTTGGAGCTGGTTTTGTTGGTTTTAAAATAGCTTCTGCTCCAACAGGATGAGGATTCCATTCACTCTTTCCAGTGTTGGAGGAAACCCCCCCAGAAGGTTGGGAGGTTAGCAAACGAGATGGTGAGCTTGCCTGTTTAGAAGCCTGCTTCTGGGGAGGAGTAGTCAGAGGTGAAATGCTTTGTTTGGGTTCGGGTTTAAGGATGGCATCTGCTCCGATAGGGTGAGGATTCCATTCGCTTTTACCTTGAGAATTGTCTTTTTTCTTTTTGAAAAGAAATGATAGGTCTACCATATTCTTTGTTTTTAGGAGCTATTATTTAAAAAACTATCGTTTATTTTAAGAGGTTTTATTACTGACGACAAATTTGTAAGATTTAGAACAGGAAACCCGTTGTTCTGATTAAAGAGGATTGAACTACTATTAAGGTTTTGAACTATCAAATTGTTATAATAATTTATTTTTCCTGCCAAAAAAATATATCCTAAAATGAGACCTACTAACAAACAAACATCCCAAATTAATTCAAATTTGATTTTATCCACCTATGACCACCTTCGTTGAGAAAACCATACTATATGCAACCCACATCCCTAAAAGAAAAGTTATAACATAACTAAACATAAATATAAGTTCTATCCATAATGGTCTAATATTCACTTCTTTATTTCCTAGTTTCAATAGAACCTTTACTGTTTTATAATCAGGTTTTTCATAAACTAATCTAATATGCTTCATTCTCTTCCTCCGAGAGCTCTCTCTCAAGCTCATATGCCACATCAACAGGAATCTGATAAAAATGATGAACATAACTAATATTAAGTTGACCATTCCTCTTATAAAACCTATCTCGGTCCTGCTTAATTTCTTGTTTAATTTTCTCTTTGATTGAATAAATATGTTGAGAGTTTAATTCTCTTAACTTCTCATTTGCGAATGCTATTAATTTTTTAATACTTGTTGAAGTTAAGTCAGGATAAGCTGTTGAGAGTTTAGTTTTGTTAAGAGTAAATATTCCTTTTGACTTATGAACATACTTCATAAGCTCAGCATTATCAAAATGGTCTCTAATCTCTTCAAGAAGTTGAGACTGCTCTTCTTCACTACTCTTTCTCTGTTGAGAATATATAATTTGTTGCATTTCTTCAAGTATTTGAGATTTCCATCTATTTGAGATACTAATATATTTCTTTTCAATTTCATCAGGGAGCTTTGGGAACTTAAATGATTTTAAGACATAAGTAGAAGGACCTAAAGTAATAATTGGGGATTTTTGATATTCAAACTGCTGGAGTTCATCATACTTGTATTCATAAGGATGAACAGTTGTATAACTAGCATTAGTTCGTTGGAGAATAAATAATTCTTTTAAGAATGAACGAGCACTAGAGTTTAGGAACTTTCGCCTTTGAGTCACAAAAAGAATAATAGGATTAATAAATCCCATAACTTGTATTGCTTTCACAATCGATTTGGATACTGCTTCATACCAATCCTTATTGTTCAAACCAACCCCTGCCTCATCCCACAAAATAACTTTCCCGTGTAAATCATTTTTTATTAAATGTTGGAGTGCATTCATAAACTGAGCAGGAGTATAAACCAACCTATTCTCAAAATCTTCATAAAAAGTATGATCAAG
>CAYLQB010000071.1:0-3231 GCA_964385745.1 uncultured Methanosarcinales archaeon | reverse complement strand
ATGGGTTTAAAAAGAAGGAAACTCTTTCCCGCTCCTCTTCACTTAAACCAGTGTTAAAGTTTTACATACCAGAAATGTTTATATAGAAATGTTTATATAAGTTAATTAGATATAGTTAGCTATGAAAGAAAATGAAGAAAGTCAAGGTGAAGATTTTATAGCAGAATTCTTAGAAGAGGAGGGAATTAAATTTGAAAGATATCCCTCATTATCAAACTTAAAGCATGATACTAAATCTTTTAGAAAAGCGGATTTCTACCTTCCTGAGTATAAGATATATATTGAATTTTTGGGCCAATGGAACAACCCAGAACATAGGAAAAGATACAAACAAAAGATGGCGGTTTATTTTAAGAATAACATCCCATGCATATACCTTTGGCCAGATAATTTAGGAACACTCAGTTGGATATTTAGAAGAAGATTAAGGGAGACCCTTTTGAAGTTTAATAAGAGCGGACTTTTATGGAAATATGAATTAAAAAATTATTGGAACAGAGAAGACGTTTTAATTATGATTATAATATTAGGGTCCCTCTTTTACCTTATTAAAAACATGATATTCAGAATCTTTCTTATTCTAATTATAATACATAAGTTATGTACTGACTGGTACAAACTTAAAAAGAAACTTGAGAGAATCAATAAATCAAAATGGGCTTCTAATAACAATTATAATCCTCAAAAAGAAAATTAAAATATGTATATAGCACTTTGCACAGACAAATCAATGAGTTTTTAATAAACCTTATTAATGTAGTGACTTATTTATTCATCTCATTTATTTTTACTCTAAGTTCTATCTCCCTCTTTTCAAGCATTGGCCTTGTCTTTGCTTCTAAAATCAATCTGATAAGCGGTTCTGTATTGCTCTTCCTAACTATAAACCACCAGTTTGGATAATTAACTTTAAGGCCATCAATCAAAGAGATAGTACCATCAGAATACTGTTGTTTCAGTTTTTCTATTATTGCATTCGCAGTTTTATCATCTTTAACTCTAAAATTTATTTCCTCACTCTTAAAGTATCTCTTAAATGGCTTTATCAGCTCAGAAACGCTTTTATTGCTTGCATGAATAATATTTAGAAACTTAATCATAGAAAACAGACCATCATCAATGCCGTAATTCTCCTTAAACATGATATGTCCTGAGAATTCAGCAGCTGCAAGCGATGATTCATCATCGTACAATGCCTCCTTATAATAGGGATTACCGACTCTGAGTGTCACAACATTCGCCCCCTTTTCTTTGAGAACTTCAACAACTCCCAAACTAAATCTCGGGTCGATATAAATTGTCTTTCCTGGATTATTATTCAGTTCTTCAGATGCTAAAAGCCCAAACAAATAATCAGGCGCTATAAAAGAGCCGTTCTCATCTAAGACAATCATTCTATCAGCATCTCCATCAAAGGAAATACCAAAGTCAAGTTTATTGTTTATAACCGCTGCTCTCAGACCTTTGAGGTTATTTTCATCCATGGGATTCGGAAGGCAGTTTGGAAAGTTTCCATCCGGCTTTTCATTTAAGATAATAGGGTGCAACTTCGCTTTCTCAAAGAATGGCTTCGCAGTGACATAGCCAACACCGTTTAAAAAATCAACTGCAAAGCTTCGCCTGAACCTCCTAACATCACTGCTATTGTAAAAAGAGAACATGCGTTCTGTATAATCATTAAGAACTTTCCCGCCTTCCTTGACAACTTTACCCTTTGCCTGCACTCTAAAATCATAACTTCCTTTCAAGAAATCGTTGAATATTGTTTCAACCTTTGAAATTCCCTTTTCATAGTACAATTGAAGAGCATGCTCTCCAATTAGCTTCATACCATTGTATTCCTTAGGATTATGAGAAGCAGTTATGATAATTCCTGCTTTTCTGTTATAATGAGCAATTCCAAAGTTTACCAAAGGAGTTGTTACCATACCCAAATCAAATATATCAGCACCGGATTCTGTTAATGCTTTCACCACTGCCTTCTTTATTTTAGGACTTGACAACCTTTCATCATAACCAACAACAAAAGATGTCACCTTGAAATTTTCATTCATATACTGGAAGAACGCCTTGGCAATCAAAGCAGAAGTTTTTTCATTAAGTTCATCTGGATATACTCCTCTAATATCATACTTTCTAAATATACTCATAAAATCACCCCTGAGAATTAAATATTCTTAGGTTTCCACTCTTTTATAGCATGCTCATAAGTTTTTGCATCTCGAATATCAAACCATTGACCATCGAACAAGTAGCCGAATAACCTCCCTTCCTTAACTAATTCTGGAAAAACATCATTTTCAAGCATGCTAAAGCCCTTCTTGGGAATCATATTTAAGACATCTGGTTCAATAATAAATATCCCTGCATTGGCAAGCCCTGATTTTAACTTTGATGGTTTCTCAACAAACCTGACAATCCTGTTCCCCCTTAACTCTGCAAGGCCATAATGCTCCAAATCAGTTGTGATATTCTTCAAACCAACTGTTGCAAGAGAATTATTCTCTTTGTGGAACAAATAAAAATCAGTTATGTTAATATCATATAAGTTATCTCCATACATCAAGACGAAGGTATCATCAAGGAAGGTCTTTAAGAACCTCAACGAGCCAGCTGTTCCAGGAAGACGATTTGGGTCTTCATCAGAATACTGAATTCTAACTCCAAACTTTGAGCCGTCACCAAAGTAATCCATAATCTTCTCTTTGAGGTAGCCCACAATAAGGAGGATGTCCTTTATCCCAAAGTTTCTCAACAACTCAATATCATATTGAAGTATTGGCTTGTCATGAATCATGATTAATGGCTTTGGTGTTTCATAAGTTAAAGGTCTCAACCTCTTTCCCTTGCTTGCAGCTAAGATAACTGCCTTCTTAGGTCTGTGATTACCAATTGCTTTAACCAACAACAATTCAACAGCGTGACTCCTGTTCTTAATGTGGAAGCCGTCTACTGTCTTGTCAACTTCTTTTATAATATTAGAATCAATTGTTAAAGTTATTCTGTCTTTCATAATGACCCCTCATCAAACAAAAGATTATGAGTTTTTAAAGTTTTTGATTAAATAAAACTAGAGAGAACAAAAGAAAGAATTAAAAGAAGGGATTTATCTTATTTTATCCAAACCCAGGGTAATCAGCGATTTTCTTAATTTCAGTCATCAACCGATCTCGATTGGATTCCCTGGTTCTTACAACAACGATAAAATTATTTTTCCCATAAAAAATATCC
>CAYLQB010000070.1:0-3543 GCA_964385745.1 uncultured Methanosarcinales archaeon | reverse complement strand
CTAAATTTAGTACGCTCTCTTTAGAAACTTGATATCCTCTGAGTTTGAAATGTAAAATTATTTTTTATAGAGATTTGGCGAGTCCTTATTTGTTTAATAATCAATAATTAATAGAACCCTGAACCGAAACTTTTATATACAACTGCTTATGTATTATTTCCCGTTAAATCTGTTATTGAATTTAAGTTCATTAAATCTAAAATATGGAGGTGGAAATATGACGCAACAAGTACAACCAATATTTATTTTGCCAGAGGGTTCTCAAAGAACAACTGGAAAAACAGCACAGAGGAACAATATCGAGGCCGCTGTTCAAGTGGCGGATACAGTTAGGACAACCCTTGGTCCAAAGGGAATGGATAAAATGTTAGTCGATACTCTGGGAGATGTAATAGTGACAAATGATGGGGTCACGATTCTACAGGAGATTGAGATTGAACATCCTGCCGCTAAGATGATGGTTGAGATTGCCAAGACCCAGGAAGATGAGGTTGGTGACGGAACAACCACAGCAGTTGTTTTGGCAGGAGAATTATTGAAGAAAGCAGGAGAGTTATTAGATAAGAAAATTCATCCTACTGTTCTTTCAAAAGGTTACAGAATCGCTGCCGAGAAAGCCCAGGAAATACTCTCGAAGATATCTGAAGAGGTAAGTGAGAAAGACAAAGAAGTTCTAAAAAAGATTGCCATGACTGCAATGACAGGCAAAGGAGCCGAGCACTCAAAGGACAAGCTCGCTGAATTGGCTGTACGGGCAGTTACAAGAATAATCAATCATATTGATGGTGAAAAAGTGATTGACATTGATAACATTAAAATAGAAAAGAAAGTCGGTGGTGGTATTGAGGACTCAGAATTAATTGAAGGTATTGTTTTAGACAAGGAGAGAGTTCATCCGGGAATGCCCAAGTTAGTTAAGAATGCTAAGATTCTTCTTTTGGATTCTGCAATTGAAATAAAGAACACAGAAACAGACGCTAAGATTCAAATAACAGACCCTTCACAACTTCAGGGCTTTATAGACATGGAAGAGAAAATGCTGAGGGATATGGTTGACAAAATAGTTAAGACAGGCGTAAATGTTGTTTTCTGTCAGAAAGGCATCGACGACACTGCACAGCACTTCTTATCGAAAGCAGGAATATATGCTGTGAGGAGAGTAACAAAATCTGATATGGAAAAGCTTGAAAGGGCGACAGGAGGAAGGATTGTAACAACTCTTGATGATGTTGCCAGGAATGACATTGGATATGCAGGCATAGTTGAGGAAAAGAAGATTGGCGATGAATCAATGACTTTCATAACCAACTGCAAAAATCCGAAATCAGTCACGCTCTTAATAAGAGGAGGAACAGAGCATGTTGCTGATGAGGTTAAGAGGGCTGTTGAAGACGCTCTTGGTGATGTCATTGCCGCAATTAAGACAGGATATGTCGTTGGCGGAGCTGGTTCTGTTGAGGAAGAATTGGCTAAGGAGCTCAGAAAATTTGCCAACTCATTGAGCGGAAGAGAACAGCTTGCTGTTCAGGCATTTGCTGACTCTGTGGAAATCATTCCAAGGACCCTTGCTGAGAATGCAGGTTTAGACCCAATTGATATGCTCGCTGAGTTAAGGGCAGAGCATGACAAGGGCAGGAAATGGGCAGGCATTAATGTATTCAGCGGTAAGGTGTTTGATGCCTGGAAAAGTGGTATTATTGAACCGTTGAAGATAAAGACGCAGGCAATACAGTCCGCCTCAGAGGTTGCAATAATGATATTAAGAATAGACGATGTCATTGCCTCTGGAGGAAAGAAAGAATCAGGAATGCCTTCCGGAGCAGGAGGAATGCCTCCTGGAATGGGCGGTTACTAAACTTTCTTTATTATTTTTTTATCTTTTTCTGTTTTGTTTATGCTTTACTAAATAATTATAGCCCCGTTTCTTGTACTTCTTAATCTGCCTTTCTTATCATCACTTATTATAAAATTCTTTTATATTCTAAAGTAAAAAGAAAATTTTATAAAAACAAAAGATTTTTTACACTGTTAGTCAGGTAATATTGGAGAACGTGGCTTTTATAAATAAAATCAAAAAGACGGTGATAGAATGACAAAAGAATATGAACTTATTCCAAAAAAGGAGGTTGAAGAGCTTAGAAAGGAAATTCAAGAGTTAAAGTCATACCTTCATACAGGAAATGGTGAGGAAGGGGAGACACTTCTTAGCACAATAAAGGAATTAACTTCTGTTTTTAAGGAGGCAGTTACAGAGTTAAAGAAGGGCGGGGGAGAGTCAGGCAGGCTTGGGGGTGATGTCAAGATGGATACCCTCTTAAATCAGAACGAAAAGATTGCGCGTGGAATTCTTGCTCTGGCTGATATGGTTCAAGAGAATCTTCCAAAATTGACTAAGGCAATGAGCCAACAACCAAGAATTAGGTACATACGGATTCCTACTTCTCCGAGAAATCCTCCTCAGTATCCTCCACAGTATTCTCAACTCAGACCACAGCAGCGCCCTCAGCCACAACCACAGCGGTATCCTCCGCCTCCGACAGCACCTCCTCAGCAACAGGTAATACCTCAACCGCCACAGAATTATGGAAATATTCCAAAGTTGAATCCCAAGGAAATTCCAAGGCATGATATGAAGTTTTAGTTAATGTTATTGTGATTAATATGGCTTCTGTAAATATCGCAAAGTTAAGAAGGTTTATCGTCGCTTTAGGAGAAGCAGTGCTTAAATATGAGAAGTATGGGAAAAATGAAGAAGAAAGAGCGAGAATAAATATTGAGACAAAAACAAAACCTGAAAGTATGGAGAGCAGGCAGAAAGCTTCTAAGGTCAATTACAAAGGGTCAGGAGAACTTTCCTTAAGGGAAGACATCCGGTTAATAAGAAATTTGATAGTAAGGTTGAATACAAAGGACTCAGAAGCTTTTAAGATGTATGCAAACCATCGCCTGAAAAAAATTTTGAGTTCTAATCATGAGAAAGAAGCAAGAGAAATGGCTGAGAAACTTATTAATGAGTTGAAGAATTTCCTGGTTAATTATAGTGCAAGAGAAAAGAAGAATCTGTTAGAGAAGAAGTTCAAGCTAGAAGAATATTTACTGGAATTAAAGGAGTTTGATAAACATTTGAAAGATGTTAAATTTAATTCCAAACTAACAGGCAGGGACAAAGAGAAAATAAAGTTAATAAAGAAGAGGATAAACAAAGTTCAAAAATTAATGCTCAAAAAAATAGGTGAACTTAACAGCAAAAAGAGAATTGCCGGGAGGAAGAAGTCAACGGGCAGGAAAAGGTTAAGGGTTAGGAAGAAGCTGAGGAAGAAACATAGGGCTAAGAAACTTTCAAAAAAGAAGTTGCACAAATCTAAAGTTCATGAGAAGAATGAACAAAGAAAAAGTGTTAAGAAGGCGGGCAGGAAGAGAGCAACCAAAAAAGCAGGGGTAAAGAAAAAGACAAAGGTAAAGAAGAAAACAACAACGAAGAAGACAATTGATAGTTTGATAAAGGGTTAATGAATAAAGTTTGAGTATAACAATTCGGAGTAT
>CAYLQB010000069.1:0-3648 GCA_964385745.1 uncultured Methanosarcinales archaeon | reverse complement strand
AAATCGAAGCATAAAATTACGAAATAAGAACACAAATAGAATAAAAGACAGAATATTCTTATTATATCAGAACTAATTCGCGATTCAACTTTTCTCTTACCCTCTTACTCTTTTATTGTCCAATTGGTTCCTTCATCAGTATCATTCATTATTATATTTTTCTTTGAAAGTTCTGCTCTTATCTTATCCGCCAGGTCAAAGTTCCTGTGCTTCCTGAGATAATTTCTTATCTTTATTAACTTTACAATATCATCACTGTCCAGTCGACTCAAAAGTTCATCTATTTCTCTCTCATTCCTCGGCTTTAACTCCTCTTTTATTCTCCCATATGCTTTTACTTCATCTAACTTTAAGCCAAGAACACTATCTAACCGCATCATAAAATCATAAACGTTCATCGCATCTTTCTTTGTCAATTTCTTCTCTTTCATTAGTTTATTAATTTTAGTCATGAATTCAAATATAACTGCTAAACCTTCAGATATGTGAAGGTCATTATCCATTTTATTGATGAAATTTGTTTCAGCATTCTTAACAAGTTTATTTATTTCTTTACTTTCTTTACTTTCTTTATTTCTTCCATCTAAACCAGATTCTTTAATTCCAAGTAAGGAGCTGATAAATTCTCTAATCTTAATAAGTGCTCTTTCAGCAGATTTTAATCCATCAAAAGTCAAATTAAGTTGTTGTCTGTAATGGGTTGATAGCAAGAAGTATCTTATAGCCATAGGGTCATATCCCCTGCTCAATAAATCCCTTAAGGTATAGAAATTACCTAATGACTTTGACATTTTCTTTCCATCAACCTGGAGAAAGGCACAGTGCACCCAATAATTAACAAACTTCTTACCAGTGGCTGCTTCACTCTGGGCTATCTCATTTTCGTGGTGTGGGAAGATTAAATCAATTCCGCCGGTATGAATATCAAATGTTTCTCCGAGATATTTCATAGACATAGCAGAACATTCAATGTGCCATCCAGGCCTTCCTTTGCCAAATGGTGTTTTCCAGTATACATCTCCGTCATTCTTTGTCCATGCCTTCCATAAAACAAAGTCATGGGCTTCATCCTTTGTGTATTGGTCCTGATTGACCCTTGCACCTGACTTTAAATCTTTAAATTTTATTTTTGATAGTTTTCCATAATCCTTAAATTTTGATATTCTATAATAAACAGAACCATCCTCTGCCCTGTAAGCATAACCTTTTTTCTCAAGTTTTTCTATGAGATTAACCATATCCTTTATGTGCTCAGTTGCCTTTGGAAACACATCAGGCAGCTGGATGTTTAGAGTGCTGAGGTCTTCAATGAAATACTTTGTATACCTCTCTGTAAATTCCTTTAACGAAACACCTTCTCTTTTTGAATCGCGTATTGTCTTATCATCAACATCTGTTATGTTCATAACATGCTTTACTTTGTATCCCCTGAACTTCAAATAACGCTTCAGCAAATCATAGAATAGAAAACTCCTGAAATTTCCAACATGGGCAAAGTTGTATACAGTAGGTCCACAACTGTACATTCTCACCTCATTATCCTTTAATGGTTTGAACACTTCAACTTTCCTTGACATAGTGTTGTATATCTTAAACATCGTACCACCCGATAGGATTAAGAGAAGTAAAGAGTTTTCATTAATAAAATTAACTGAAAATCATAGCAACTGAGAATAAGAGTTATTAAAGAAGTACAATTAAAGAACCATAAAGCCATTAATCGTGAGTCCTAATAGAGAGCCCATTAACAGATTAGAGTTTTATTAAATTGATTATATTTACTCTTTTTTAACTAAATAAAAACAGTGGTCTGACTGAAATGGCTTCAAAATTTTATAATCTATAAGCTTAAAGTGCCTCTTAATTTTCTCGGCTGTCTCATTAAAAATATTTTTCGGTTTTCTGGTCACATCAACGCTCCTGGCTTTTAAAGCGAGGAAACCATAGCCCCCCTTCTTTAAGAATAGTTCTGTGTTCTTCAAGAAAATCTCAAACTGATTCTTTTGAGCAATATCCTGATAAACAAAATCAACTGCTGGAACAAATGGAAGATATCTTTCAGGATGATTCGCATCCTCTAAAATGACAGCCATATTTTTCCTTTTTTTAGCCACAAGATACAACTCGCGCGTTACTCTCTTTGAAAATTCAACTCCATAAACAAAACCTCTGCTCAATATGTCAGATACATGGGAAATAGTTGTTCCAGAGGCAGCACCTAAGTAGAGCAAACTAGAGTCAGGTCTTAGATTACTCTTTAATCCCTTTATCATGGCAGAACATAACTTGCTGTGGAAGGGATCCCAATACCTGAACTCCTGGCCGTCTATGTTCAACAATAGTTCTCCATAAACAGCTCCCCCGACTAAGTTCTTTGTGTAAAATTTATTCCCTTCCTTAAAGATACCCTGATAAATCTCTTTCATTATGTGCACCTTAATTATTCTTTAATTATTTATTTTCTGCTTTTCTTTTTCCAAAATAATCTTCCCTAACTGAGATAGCTATTTTTGATGCAATCTTTCTCGCTGCTTTGCCTCTCAACTTTTTGTCAGCGTTTAGCACATCTGGATGTTGGTATAAGACACCATACTTTGGAGGTTTGACTCCTTGCTTTAAATGTCTGAACAGTGCCTTTTCAGCTCCGAGCAATTGTATTCTTGATGAAGGCATTACTGCCAGTTTCTTAAAACTACCTGCAAGAGTCAACAACTTTGCTCCAATAAGAGGTGTAGCTGTTTCAGAAGTATGCGGCATAAGATTTTCCATCTCCATTGTTATTAATTCTTTTGTATCATCTATAACACTGACAGTTTGTTCAGCGAGTTTAACAAGAAGTTTTATCTCTTCTTCATCCTTCGGGTTGAGATTTAAAGTCAAGTCCTCATCTGCTCCTTTTTCATCCAAAATTTCTTCAGATGTTTTTTCAGATAATAGTTTAATTAATAAACGATTATCCTCAATAAGATTGAGTAACTCAGGACTCTTCATAGAATAATATTCCCTTATTCTCTTTACCAGGATATTAAAGACCTTCGTGACCTGTTCCAATGTTTCAACATGCTGTATGATTATCTTATCCTCTTCAATATTTCTTAATTTACTTTTAGTCAAACTCAGAAGTATGTTCCTATTATAATCAAAGAAATCTTTATTTGAAAATCTTTCTATGAAATCTGCCAATATGTTTGGGTATGAGTCAGGATTCCTATTTAGATTGATTATTCCCCTAAGCATATCATCGTTTATGAGATGCCTTAACTTCGGATTTTCCCTTACACTTTCCAGGAGCTTTTTCTCGTTATCCTTCAAAAGGACTGTTATTTCTTGATAACTGAGATTTTGAAGTTTTTCTCGTGGAAAATCAACAGAACTCAAAATATTAAGGTCTTCATCAAATAAATAACTTCCCCTTGTGTTCGTAAACAAAAAGTGTTTCATAACATAAAAATGTCTTGGATTATTTATAAATCTATTCCTGAAAGAGTAAAGCAATTAAACAATTAGTGGTAAAGTAATTATCAGACAAAAGAATAAAAACAATAAAGAACCAGAGGATAGGAGAATCATGAATATAAACCCACCCTTCCTCACTTAGAAGAAGGGCGGGAAAAGCGGAGAGTCTATGATTATGAATAAGGTAAATAA
>CAYLQB010000068.1:0-3765 GCA_964385745.1 uncultured Methanosarcinales archaeon | reverse complement strand
ACTTTTATTTTCTACGAAGACATGAATCTCTTTATCTATAGAATATCTTCTGTAATGTTTATCTTCATAGTAGAAAGTCAGGATTATTGTGTTGTTCCCTTTATCCAATAAATTCTTATTGATGTCTAATTCTATCATTGGATTTTTAATTTCTCTCTTTATGATAAAATTTTTTCCCTTTACTTTTATTCGTTTATTAAGACCTCCCTCTCCGTTTATATTGATGAGGAATTCAATTTTGTCTTGCATCTCATTTTCTTCAACTTCCAGGTTGTATTCCGGTTTCTTTAATGTTTTTAATTCTAAAAAATCATTCCAGGTTTCATTTTTACTATTAAATTTTATCTTGATTCTTGTCGTTTCGTCGCTCTTGTTTGTAACGCTGAAGTTTAATTCTCTTTCTTCATTTATCAATAATCCTGTTGTCTTGCAGTCATTGTCAAAGCATACTTTTAACTCTTTAAAACCTATGTTGCCTGTATTGGTGAAGTAACATTTCAGCTTATCTTCATCCGGATACAATTCCTTTGGATAGCAGTTAAAACTTATTTTTCTGTTTATTATATTGTTATTAGTTTCTATATTCTCTTTGAATGAATTCGCTTTTTCATAGTTAATATTATCATAAATAACCCCTGAGTTAAAAGAAATTGTTTTTTCTATTTCATTATTATAAACACTTACAGGTGTTGTGTAAATGTACTTTTTATCCATATCTTTATTTTGTACTAACCATGCAATTGTGTATTTTGACTTTGGTTTTAATACAAAGCATTTTTCAGTATCTCCCAAAACCTTGAGATTTTCACTCTTTGAAATTTTTAAGCACTTGGCGTTGTATGCATTGAATAAGTTTGTTACTGTTGCATAAATGACATCGTAACTTTCTAATCCTATCTTATCATTAAATACCCCTACTTCAACATTAATATCTTCTATTTTACCTGAGTAGTTGATAAGGTAGGCATTGAATCGATTACTCTGTCCCGTTATTCCTGAGTTGATTCCATACCATGAATAACTTATATTTGAGTTTTTTAATCTTAAATGGCTTACATCAACTGATCCAAATTCTCCATAACTTGGGTCGAATTGCTGCCATCCGTAATTTGGGAAATAAATTTCCACCCATGAGTGAGCATTAAAACCTTTAATTGCTTTCATATTTGAATATGCAAATCCATTTACTTCCCTGCTTGGTATTCCTAAACTCCTGAGCATAGCAATCATTAAGGCCGAGAATTCATCGCATGTTCCTCTCATATTTTCATAAACCCAACTGGCATTTTCAACTTTGTTGCTGTAATTTAAATCGTATTTTAAGTTTTTGTAAATCCAGAATCCTATCCTGCTTGCAGCTGTGAATTCATCAGGAGAACCTTCAATTATTGAGGAAGCCCTTTCCTTTATCTTTTCATTATAATCAAATCTATCAGTTTTTTTGGTGTACTCTTCTAATGTTTCATTTGTTTTATTAGTAATCTCATTCAGCGGAGTGCTTTTTACAACATTTGGAGGTTCTCTCAAAATGAGTACTCTTGAATTTAGTTTGAATGATAACTCGTTTCTTATGTTCTCCTTATTCCAGATTATGTTTAATATATTGTTCTCTTCTTTTGCATGTGGTTCTGTCGTCATTGATAAAACTTTTTGATAAGGTGAATTATCAGGGTAAAGGCCAAGTTTTAAAGTTATGTTCTGCATTCCTAAAGCATTCTCAACGTTGAAATTTATATTAGCATTAAAATTGAGCGTTGCTTCCTCAGAGTTAATTAGTCGTTCAAAGTCCATAGCGTAAGCTGAATTTGCTTCAATCTGTATAAATAGAAGGAACACGAAAGTTAAGATTACAACGGTTAACGCCCTGCTCTCATCCTCTTCATTTAAAAATCCCATTTTAAACCTTACTTAAGCCCTGAATTTTATGCTTGCCTGTATATTCCTCAATCTTATTTTTAATCTATTTTAAATTATTATTAAGAGTATTATAGTTAGCAGAAGTATTATCAGAAAGTCAGCGATTGCTTTATCCCTTATTTTGTGTTCTATCTTCCTGCTGAGATTTTTCTTCTTCCTCTTAAAATACTTCTCAAACCTGACATATGTTAAGTTTATTTCGAATAAAATCATAGTCAAAACATTTATGCCGGTCAATAAAACTTTTAATTCCGGAGTATCATTGCTAAAAATTAGGAGCGTCATCATAGCAAAAAAGATTATTGCTATGTAATAGGTGCTCTTTTTTCTTATGTCTAATCTTTTTGCGTAGATTAAGATAATAAATGTCAGATATGTAAGAAATCTCCAGATAATATTCCACCTTCTGATATTCAGAGCTATAACAATTTCGCTTAACAGAAAAACAACCATTAATTTATTTATTATCTTCCTTCCCGGATGAAGCTCTTCAGGAGCTATTAATGTTAAGAATGTGCCTGCCAGGAATGACGAATCAATTACCAGAGCAAATAAAAACTTCTCAAACAGTAAATTCATCATCATTACCTCCTTTGTTATCTTTCATCTCTTTTGCTTTCTATTCTTTGCATCTTTTTATTATTCTGTATGCTGCTTTTCACTCAACTTATAAATATACTCATTAAGCCCCTTCAATACTTTCTCCTTTATAATTTTTATAAACTTGACCGTGCCTGCTCTCTCATGACCCCCTCCACTTATGAAACCATACTTTATTTTATCCTTTAATAATCTGATTGCCTCATTAACATCAAATCCTTTAATATCTGTTCTTATTATTATATAATCATTTGCGATTCCAAGGATAATAAAATTATGATAACCTTCCTCCTCAAGTTCTTTGAATGCGAGTCCGGCAATTTTTCCTGGTGGGGGGAATTCAGATCTTAAACTTATATTATCCATATCTAATTTTATAACCCTTATACTGTTAATTTTCTCTTCTTTCATTGTTTCTTTTATTATTCCTGTCTGTTCTTCATTCCTCCTGTTAATCTCATCTTTCAGAAGATGCATTATCTCTTTCTGTTTTTTTATATTGTCTCCCAACAAATCATTAATTACATTTCTAGCTTCTATGAATCCCAGATAATAGCCCTCAAAATCCACACAGTCAGATAATTCCTTTAAGTAATCCCTACTGAATCCCTTCTTCTCAGTCATTTTTATATATTCTTCAAATTCTTCAGAATCAGATTTGTCTCCAAATCCAGAGAGCGCCGCCAAAAAGGAGACACCATTGACATCTTTATTAATAAACCTTGAGAGTTCCGAGCATAGCATTCCGGCTGTGATAGAGCTACTATAACCGACTAGATGAGGGTTTATGTGAGCATCGGCGATTCTTGTTATTATGGCATTGCCATCTTCTCTTACTGGTATGTGATGATCAATCACAATAACCTCTGAGTCATAGATTTTTAGTTTTTTGATTCCGAGTAAATCCTCCGTTGTGCTGCCATTATCAACGATTATTATCAAAGGTTTTTTCTTCGCTCTACTTAAATTTATACTTAAGTCCTTTATGGAGTCCGAATAAGAATAAAAAGGTTTTCTGCTTGGAGCTCTCCTGTAATACCATGAGGATGCTGCTTCGTTTCTGTGCTCTTTTATAATTAAAGGCAGTATCGCCCTTTCAAGTGCAAATGCCCCACAGTATCCATCACAATCAGAATGGTGTCTTAGAATTATTGGTCTCGACTCAAAGATTGCTTTTCTTATAATCCTAGCAGATTTAATGAATTCCCCTCTTAATCTTTCATAACACTTTGATTTAACAAGGAATTT
>CAYLQB010000067.1:0-3920 GCA_964385745.1 uncultured Methanosarcinales archaeon | reverse complement strand
TAAAGAGTGTTGGTGTTAAGGGTGATAATCGCAGTTATGGCTTCATAATATGCCTGAGGGCTGTTGACTCAATAGATGCTATGACCTGTGATTGGTCTAAATTACCCTATCCCTTATTAAACAGAATCGCCAACAGAATACTCAATGAAGTCCAAGGAGTTAATAGGGTCGTTTATGATATATCAGAAAAACCTCCAGCAACAATAGAGTTTGAGTAATTGTGAGCAATGAAAGATAATATAAATGTTATATGAAAAATACTGTTTTGTGACTGAAACTCTGTTTTTGTGCTCATACTGCTGTACTTGCTCTAGACCGTCTTTAATTCGTAAAATAAGAATTTATCATCAACAAGAGAGAATTCTATGCGTATGTCTGTCTTCTCGTGTATGTCCACATATCTAGGAAGATTCTTTATGATTTTTATAATTTGCTTCTTAAGAATATTCCAATGTGGAATATCAGAATGTTCTTCAATAATCTCATTTACATTGTTGATTATGACCCTTGCTTTATAATCAGTTATACCCTTGTGCGTTAGATTCTGTAAACTACCATCACACCCTTCTACTATAACTGTTTTAGATGAATTAATGGGATTTGACTCAAATATGAGGAGGATATCCCCGCTCAGCTTCGCTTCAAAGTAGGGATATATTATAATAAAGACCTCCTCATCCGGCTCAAACTGATTCGCAAAATTGCCGAACTTTTTCTTAACATCCTTTCCCTTTACAGAGAGCATCCTTGGAAGCCAGAAATCTTTTTTTTCCCTTGTCGTTTGCGTCAGTGCTGTTCTAACAGTATAGAGTGAATCATCATCAAGTTTTTTAATGAACCTTCTGGCCCTGTTCAGTGTTATTATACTCCACTCTGGATGCTTTAATTTTAATTTTTCTATTATGTAAAAACCTTCCAGTTTATTTATCATACAGACCTCTAAATAAAGTTAGTTTATGTTATTTTACTTTACCTGGTTTTACCTTGGTTTGGATTCAGGTCATTGATTATTTCTACAACACCCTCCTGTAAAAACTTATAAAAGCGGTGTGGGCAATCATATCTGATTCAGGTCTCAACCTTTTTGCGTCAATAATCCACTCCCGCTTTAACAACTCAACTGTTTTCAAATGAATGAGCTTTAGACCTTTTTTCGCTGTTTCTTTGTTTGAATTTTTAGCATTCGGTTTCTCTTCATTAAACAGAGCTCTTATTTTCTCGTTGAATCTTTCAACCTGGTTTATGTTTGGAAGGTAAGTAATCAAGTAAGCCCCGATTTTCAACGATGAAGAGACCTCCTCAATAAAGTCCTGTGGTTGCGGCAGGTCTAATATTATAGCATCAACATTCTTTTCAGTGATTTCTTTTACACTCTTATTTTTTATGGTTAAATTTTTCGCTCCAAACAGATTTTTATTTTCTAATGCAATATTATAAAAGTCCTTTCTAATCTCATAACTCACAACCTTTTTTGAAATGAGAGCGAGCATTATTGCCAAAGCACCGGAGCCAGTTCCGGCATCAACAACAAAACTTTTTTTATTTATACCTGCCTCCTCTATGATTAACCCGATATCTTTTAGAGAAATAATCTGCGGTCCTCTTCTAATCTTGTTGAATAAATCTCTGTAGTTCGGCTCCAGTATAAAAAACTCATTTCCAAGGTTTGTTTTGACAATTCCGGATTTCTTCTTCAGATTATTTTTACTTATATAACCATACTGTGTATGAAAATCACTATTTGTGTCTTTAACATAGAATACATTGCTCTTTCTCTTGTTGTGTTTGTCATGCTTTCCATCCTGGTTATTGCTTATTAGTACTCTCTTTATATTGCTGAGTTTTTTCCTTACACTGTGTTTATACCCGACTCCAGAATTGTCATCTGTTTTTCTCATTATATTGTCTCATAAACTGCTCGTTTAAAAAAGTTTGCTTTAAACATATTCAATTGTATTAAACCAGAAAACCTGCCTTTATTATTTTTTACTATTGAGTAAGTTTTTTATATACAAGAACTTTATCATATTCATAGGGATTATTATGAGAGAGAAGCAATTAAGATTATTGGTACTTTTTGTTTTAGTGCTCTCCTTGCTCTTAGCTACACTTCTCTCTATTAAAGCTCAGGCAGATAATTCATCACCAAATTCATCTCCTGGTTTAGATGAAGAAGTAAAAGATAGGATTTACAATATATTTAATATCTCACCAGCAGAGCATAATAAAGCCCTCTCAAATACAACAATTAAATCAGCACCTGACATTACAAACAAAAATGGAGAGGGGACAGAACAGACAGGTAACATTAGCAAAACCACAAGAGGAGTGTTATTTAAGAGGAATATAAAGATAAAGGATAATAGTGTACTCATTACGATAAGCATAACAACGGATAAGCAGATTACTTTTTATGAGGTCATTCCAAACGGCTGTGAGATTGGGTATCACCCTGACTTTAAAATCAGAGGCAATAAAATCTATTATGAGATAAAAAGGACTAATACTCCTTTAACCTGGAATTATGAATTGCTATGCAATTATGGCGAGCATGTAATACAGGGCTACTACACTGGGGCTATTTCAAAATCCCCTATATTAAATACCACACTGAATAGAACATCAATGAATTCGAACACAGGAAAAATCTCTTTAGAGGATACAAAATTCTTGATAAAAAAGATTTCTCCAAAGCCAGTACCTGTATACTTATGGGTGCTGCTGCTGCTTGCTTCTGTTGTTTTTTTTATAGTAACCCTTATAAGTGATGAGTTATAAACAGTACAAATATGAAAATTGAGTATCTGAAAGATAAACTGCATGCTGATTTTTATAATGTTCTTATAGCTGAAGGAATTAAAGAGCTTAGGCCTGCACAGGAAAAAGCGATAAAATCAGGACTGCTCAATGGTAAGAACCTTCTCATCTGCACGCCAACAGCATCTGGAAAAACACTCGTGGCAGAGCTGGCAATGCTGAATACAATTTTAATTAAAGGAGGGAAAGCAGTTTATATTGTTCCATTGAAAGCACTTGCGAGTGAGAAGTTCAATGAGTTCAGCAGAAAATACAAGCATCTGATTAGAATAGCGATGTCAGTGGGTGACTTTGATTCAGCAGATCCTTTTTTGGCTGATTATGATTTGATTATTATGACATCTGAGAAGTTTGATTCATTGATAAGGCACAAGGCAATGTGGCTTGCAATGGTAAAAGTGGTTATCATAGATGAGATTCACCTTTTAAATGATGTTTCAAGAGGACCGACTCTTGAGATTCTTATCACAGTATTGAAACAGCTATTAAAAAATATTCAGATTATTGCTCTGTCAGCCACAATCGGTAATCCGCAGGAATTAGCATCCTGGTTGAATGCTAATTTAGTTGTTGATTACTGGCGCCCTGTAAAGCTGAAAAAAGGTGTCCTTATTAATGACAGAATTGACTTTCTGAAAGAGAAGAGCAAAGAATAAAACGAAAGCTTTAAATAGGAGTATGTCTTTCTTTTATTACCACTCAGTAACAAATTAATCAAACAGGTGTGTGCTGAGGATTTGTTAAAATTCAGTTAAATCCTTTAATTATATCGGAGGTGTCAAAATGAGTTTGGATGATAAAATCAGATTAGAAAAAGAAGCCAATATATTTAGGTGGATAACTGCTGGTTCGGCGGTTGCTCTACTTTATTCGGTCAGTTATCTTGACAGATATGCTTCATTAATCACAAAAGCGCAAGTGAACCCGGCAGTGAGAAGATTCATAAGTGAAAATCTGAAAGCAGTACAAAGAGGAGAACTATGGAGTGTTATAGCTGCCGGCCTTTCAGCTGTTGCTGTATTTGGAGGTTACCTAATATCACAAAGACTTGATTGGAAAGCCGGGGAAGCTTATAAATCTCTGAAAGTTGATTATTCTATCTG
>CAYLQB010000066.1:0-4152 GCA_964385745.1 uncultured Methanosarcinales archaeon | reverse complement strand
AACTTTGCAGTATAATCTGGAAGGTCTGGTGAATGTCTAACCTGAGTAGAAGATGAAGAAGGAATATAAGTTTGATTAGTTTTAGCTGTTGCCTTTGGAGCAAAAGAACCTGCCTGAAACAACATAAAAAGACCTGCCAAACCACCGGCAATCCAACCTGCTCTTCTCCTGAATGATTCAGAACCAAATATGCCGCTGATAGTATTATCCAATGACACATTACGAGAAGCCGGTTGTTTCTTCAAGGATTTTATTATTTCTCTATCTTTAGGAGTCAAACCCTTAGAATCAGGAACATTATATTTCCTTCTAAACTCAGCAAGAGCTTCTTCTTTAGTTTGAATAGGGGGAGTTATTCTTCCTCTTTCTCTTTGCTTCTCAATAAACTTCTTTTCTCCAACTGATAAAGGATGACTCATAATCTCACCTGAACAAAGCAAGGATATTGAACTATTTAAATCTTTCGTTTTGTAACTACTTAGAGATAACAATTAAATAGGAACTGAGACAAGCATTATATAAGACCTTAACAAAACAACAAAACTCTGACAAAAAGAAATCCGGTTAGGGCTGGTTGTTGAACAGCTTAATAATCCGGGATAAATCATCCTTGTTAACAGTTTTTATTCCATGATTTAATGCATACTCCAGGACCTCTTTGTCGTTAACATCTAAACCAAAGTTTGACTCTTTATAAGGGTTAAAGCCAAAGTAAGCATTTGCCACAACACCAAGTCCATTCTTGGTTTCATAATGTCTAATATCAACCCCCTCTGTTTCCGCCCACGAGATTATTTCTCCATCAGGTATTAAATCAGATAAACTGTATTTATTGTGAGGGTCTGACTTAAAAATCATTTCTTTCCACAAAGGAACACCATCTTCATCATAATCAGAGTAAAGATTGAGGTGTGTCTTATCTGTCTGCTCAATTACAACCATAAGTATATCTGAGTTCCATGTTAGTTTAGCACCCATTGCCTCTGCAGCAGCTCTTAATGGAATGACTGTCCTTCCATTAACTATTTCAGGTGCAATATCCAATTGCTTGGTTTCTGTTGCTCCATTAGAAGTGATTGTATAAGATTTATTTCCAATGTAGAAATCAATCTCTTTGTCTTTATAATCAATAATGACCTTTTTCTCTTCACCATTCCAGCCAATGTCTGCACCTAAACCTTCTGCAATAAACCTTATAGGTACCATTGTCCTATACTCCTCTATGAATGGAGCAAGGTCCATTTCCTTAAGTTCTCTTTCTCCATTGTATGAGATAATATAGAGAAAATTATCTATTTGGATAAAAACATCTATTTTCTCATCAACAGGTTCTTCCAACAATTCTGAAGAATAGAGGTTTTCAGGTTCATAAACTTCTTTTGATTCGGGTGTATTAATCCTTGCATTCAACAATTCTTCGAGATTTATGGTTTTCTGGTTATCTGATTCTACAGTTTCCTGCGTGTCCGATAAGATATAAGAACTCTGAGTTGGATTCTTTGGTTTATGCACACCAGCGTATGCTGTATTGGCAATAAGGAGAGCAGCAATAACACCAGCAGTATAAGTGGCGATTCTTTTTAAGTTTGGACTGAGAAAACCGGACTTCTTAACAACATTGTCCAGATTATTCTTCGGTTTGTCTTTATTCCTGCTGTACGAATCAGGTATAGACAAATTCGGCATATTACACAATTAAACAGGGATGATATTTAAATGTTTTCCCTTTTATCATTATAGAATCAATACTTCACATGTTGCACTCTTTTGCTCCATTTACCTCTTGAATATAAAATCATCAATTCTCTTTTTTGCTCTCTCTCGCTCTGCCTGATGCCTCTTTAAGAACTTGTTTACTTTTTCAATAAGTATTTCCTTCAGTTCCCCGGTCAACAAATCGCCTGCTTTATACCTCTGCCTTATTTCTTCCAATTTTTTGTCATCCGGCTCAAAGAACATTCTCAAATATTGATACGAAACATCAATGTCGGGATTTCCACCTTTTTCCCTGTGCTCCCTCAAAGTTGCTCTTCCACCGGAAAAAGCATACTTCTTGATTTTCTTCTCGACTTCTTCCGGAATGTCTGTCGTATAAATTGCTTGTTCAACTCCTCTTGATGAGGACATCTTTCCCTGGACACCTTCCAACGGCGGAAGGAATATGCATTGTATCGAAGCGGGTTTATAATAACCAAGTTTCGGAAGTATGTCCCTCGTTAACCTAAAATGAGGGTCCTGATCGATAGCATGAGGTATCAGGCAGGGTATATTCTTTCCCTTCAAAACAGACGGCAAAAATGCGGGAACTGCCTGCATACTCGTATAAAATATGCTGCCTGTATTTGTCTCATTTGTAAAACCAAATGTTGACTTCACCATAGAAAAGGTGATTTTCTTTGCAACCTTGCACGCCTCTTTGTACATTAAATCAGCGTGCTTCGTGTCTATAATGAAATGAGTTCTTTTAGGATTGAAACCAAGAGCAATAACATCTAACATATTATCCTGCAAGTACCTTTGTGCCTCATCAAAACTTAAATCCCTTTTGAACAAGAATTTCTCTTCATCAGGAAATTGGAACCATAATTCTGTTTTAAACCTGTCCTGCAGCCATTTTGTAAAGACCCAGGGCATCAGGTGTCCAATATGGATTTTGCCAGATGGGGCTCTCCCTGTGTAGAGGAAGAATTTATTTCCTTTTTCATATTCATCAAGGAGCCACTTTAAATCCCGACCTGCAAAGAAGATTTTTCTCCTCAACATAAAGTGCAGTTCGCCAGTGTGTTTTTTTATTCTTTTGAGAAGATGTTCATTTATCGGTTCAACGCCGAACTCTTTGATTAGTTTGTTATAATCAACCTTGCCACTGACTTGCCATGGTGTTACAACCGTTTTCTCAGCCATTTAAATCCCCTTTAAGCAGTATAATAATTTTTTGTTTATAAGGGTTTTTATATTTTTATGATAATTCCTCAAGTATCCTTTTAATTTTCTCATTGATATGACTTTCTTTATCTCCCTAACGGTCTCTTGAGAAATATGATGTTTAAAATAAATAAGGTCAAGAAGGGTTTTCTCAACATCTGAAACAGGAATTTTAAAGTCATAATAATTAACAAAGTCATAACCAAAAAAGTATTTTGGGTCTAAATGATGAATGTACAAGTTAGCTCCAAAAACAGTCCTGACTCCTGTCCTTAATTTTCCCGGTGTTATTACATTAATATTTGTTTCCTGCTCCCAGAGATTGTGAAAGGATAATGCGGATTCTAAACCAATATAAGCTGGATTTAAGCAGTAAACAATTAGTGTAGGATCATCGTAGATACTGTAAAAACCCTTGATTACCCTGTTTATCTCATGTCTCTTCAACAGCATATTTACCACTTGGTAAACATAATCCTTACTTGCTCCCTTTGATATTAAAAACCTTTTCAAACTGTAAATACTAACAACGACATTTTTCTTAAAATAATCCCTTATTTCCTTGATGTATTTCATTTTAACCATGCCTTAATATATTCCAGGATGTGTTTCGATGATGGAATACTACCAACTAATAGTATGCTCTTTAAGACCTCTTCATCTTTAGGTTTCTTGAATTTCTTGACTAAAGTATTTAAACATTTTATTACTGACCTTTTGTTATTAACAAATGGAAGCAGAATTGATATATCATATATGTCCCTCACAAGGAATCTTGATAAATAGGCGTTTACTTTCTCCTTAATCAATTCTTCAGGTGATAGTGTGAAGACCTTAATAGAGTTACCGTCAACTGTTTCATAATCAGCAAGTATTATTTTTTTCTTCTGTCTTAAAAAAGATGCTTCAAACCTGATTTCTGTTCTGTTAAAGGCAACCTTTGAATAGATAGCATTATCTGTCATTTTAAATTTTAAAATCCTCAGGTTATTGGAAAGAAGTAATCTTTTAAGTTTCTCTATCTTCGCGATATCCTTAACATCCCCCTTGTCCAAGTAAATATCAATATCCTCTGAGAATCTTGAACCATGATAACACCTCCAGACAGATGTCCCACCATGGAGGACTGCGTCGGGAAAAGCCCTATAAAGTATGCTTATAACTACATCCTGTAATAAAGCAATATTTTTATGCTGTTTTCTCTTCAACTTATTTATTATACTCAGT
>CAYLQB010000065.1:0-4242 GCA_964385745.1 uncultured Methanosarcinales archaeon | reverse complement strand
TTAAGCTATTACTTATTATATCCTCTCCTCAACAAATTATCCTTTTTATTTCATTATTTTTCTCTGAACCTGCTCATCCTTCTTTATTATTATCTAATCAAAATCCTAAGATTGCTATCTTATTCACCTAAAAGAAGGTTAAAGCTTTTGGATAAAGCCCCTTCTCGGCTCGAATATATCTGCATCTCTTCTTAATCTGTCTATTGTTTCCTCCACCTCTTCCTCAGACATTCCTCTCCCAGAAGCTTCTTTTAGAATTTCTTCTACTGGAACAACTCTGTCAGCGTGATTTTTCTCCAGATCTGAGATAATTTCTTTAATTATGATAACCTTACTCCTCTGTGAAGCACTCACACCAGTTGTTATTCTGTCAATATCTATTCTGCCCTGCTCATCCATTCCAACCTGCACTAAACAATATGTTAACAGTTCAATTGCCCTTCTCGCATCTCTCCTCATCACTTTTTTAGATAATCTTACTTTTGCAGATGCTTCTGATAACCTTACAAGTGCTTCTAACTGTCTCGGAGAGATGGGGATTACTCTGACACCTCCTTCTTCTGTTTGGGTTGAAGTCCTCATTTTAACATAAAAATCCTTTATTTCATTGATAGCAGCATCTGTTAATTCTGGAGAGATTTTTTGCCTCGCGTAGGAGACATATTTTTTTAATAACTCTGTAGGTATCCCCTTTTCCTCTACAATTGGATTTTTATGCAAATCAAGTATATACTTTGCCATCTTCTCATCGTTTGCCATGTTCGGTAAATCCCTGATTGTAAAGATGAGGTCGAATCTATTGATTAATGTAGGAGGAAGGTCTATTTGCTTTGCGAGTGGTTCGTATGGGTTGAACCTTCCAAGTTTTGGATTCGCAGCTGCTAAGACAGTTGTTCTTGCGAGGAGAGTTGCCTGAATATTCGCTTTTGCTATTGAAATACTCTGTTGTTCAAGTGCCTCATGCATGGCAGATCTGTCTTCTGTGCTCATCTTATCAAGTTCATCTATGCATAATAAACCGTCATTTGCCAGGACGAGAGCGCCTGCTTCCAAACTCCAACCACCGAGAAATTCATCTTTAACAACAGTTGCTGTTAACCCAGCACCTGAAACTCCCTTTCCAGAGACATACCTTCCTTTTGGAGCAACATTGGAAATTCTCTTCAATAATTGACTCTTACCTGCTCCAGGATCTCCGACGAGTAGAACATGAACATCCCCCCTTGTAATTATGCCATCAGCGAGTTCTTTTCTTACACCACCAAATAATTGAAGGACAAGTGCTTCTTTTATTTTGTCATAACCAAATATTGAAGGTGCGATTGAATTAATAAGTTTGTTGTAAATTTTTGGATCACTTGCCAGCGCTTTTATTTCTTCTTTTTCTTCAGTGGAGATTTCTAATTCCCTAAATGATTCTTCTAATGGTTCTACATTATTCGCTTCTAAAAGCAGATTGAACCTTGTTGATTTTGCACCATTTCTATTTATAATTGGCTCTTCTTTTAACCAGCCGATAATTCTAACTTTGCTTCCTGGATTTGTTTTCCTATCAGACATGGGGCTGACGAGGTCATCCTTTAAAAAAACATTTATTCTCTTCGGCTGTTCGCCGCCTTCAATCTGTTCAGGCATTTCCTCAATAATCATACCCTGAGCATCAACTAAGTCCTTACTAAGTAGCTTGAATTTTCCTTTTCTACCACACGCAGGACATTGAGTTGGCTCTTTAAATGTTTTACCAACTTGTAACACTGTTATTATATTTCCACAGGAAGGACATTCAAATCTTGCATTTACCATCTGAGGTCTGACATCTGATTTTTGCTTAACCAGACCTTCTATAACAATTAACTTTCCAAGATCCTTACTCCTTATATCTCTTATTAGATATCTTTGGGATGCAGGAAGATTTGTTAATCGGACATTGAACTTCTTTATTTCCTCTTCGCTTAGATATCTCTTTACAGCGAGTTCTGCAGCTTTTAGCGTTTCAGTTGGTTCTTCGAGCAGGGACTCTGCGAGTTCAGGGTCGAACAAACTAAGTTTTGCAAAATCAATAATCACAAAATTTATTCCTTTACTTACTGATTCAAGTAGTTCTGCCTGATAGTATTTTTCAAAGAATTCCTGGAATTTTAATATCTGCTCATTTGCATTCATTTAAGGACCTCCCACCAAAAAATAAAATAAAAAATAAATTAAGCAAGGTTTTGCTCAGCTCTTACACTTATCTTCTCTTTCCCACCACTTTTTTAAGATTATCAACAAGTATGTCTAGTGCTTGATGGACTTCCTCTTCTGATTTTGTTCCTGTGCAGACAATTTTGCCGTTGCTGAACAGCAAGAATGTTGCATTTGTTCTGTTTAATTTATAGACCAACCCAGGAAATTGCTCTGGTTCATATTCTGTGTTTCTTAATTTTAACGCGAGAACATTAAGGTTCAAATCCATTCCGATGCTTCCACTTGCCACCATGTTTTGAATTTGGACCTTCGGTTCTATCTTTATTTTTATATTCAATTTTTCTAAACTCTTAATTATCTTATGAATTGCTTCTTTTACTTTTCTCATATTTCTAGCACCAGTGCAGACAATATTTCCAGAGCTGAATATTAATGCAGAAGTTTTTGGCTCTTTGATTCTAAAGACCAGCCCGGGAAATTGTTCGGGATTATATTCTGTATTACTTAATGTCGCAGCCATTCTCTCAAGTGGAATCTCATGTTCGAGAGAAGCACTTACAACAATGTTAACTACATGTATTTCTTTCTCATCCTTCTTTTTACCTTTTGTTGAACTTTTTCTCTTTTTCATTTTTATTTACCCCGCTTATTTATAAATGCACAAATATCTTATTTTTAAATAAGAATACTAGCTCCTTTATAAATAATTCTATTCAAAAATATACTTTTTACAATATATTATTTATAAAGAGGTTGCCTCCTGAATATCCTATGGAAAAGGCAAGATTAAGGGGTTAATACGCTAAAAATCCTTATTTTAACCTTCGTTAACGTATTGTTTAACCCCCCTATTTCCTATGGAAAAATTAAGGTCTTATCAAATTTAAAGAATGCTGAACAAACAACCTTTTATAAAATATATAATCTAATATATCTTTTATTTAAGTAAAAATACTTCTTTCAGCCATATTTTCTGTTATTTCCATTAATTTTAAATAATAAGTCCTGAATTCTCTTATTTATGATAACTTCAGAACAAAGATTCAAGCTTAAAAAGTTTGTTAAAGAGCTATCGAAGTATAGGGCTCGTCATACTGAGTTAGTGTCAGTTTATATTCCGGCAGGTTATGATATTAATAAAATAACACAGCATCTTATGCAAGAGCAAGGAACTGCTACAAATATAAAATCCGCGATTACAAGGAAGAATGTCATCGACGCCCTTGAAAGAATGATACAGCACTTAAAGTTGTATAAGAGGACACCTGAGCATGGACTTGCTGTTTTCTCGGGAAATATAGCAAGTGTTGAAGGAAAATCAAATGTTCAGGTGTGGAGTATAGAACCTCCCTTACCACTCAAGACGAGAATTTATAGGTGTGAAAAAGGTTTTGTTTTAGAGCCATTGAGAGATATGTTAGAAGAGAAATCTGTTTATGGTCTTGTTGTTGTTGACAGGAGAGAAGCAACGATAGCTCTTCTTAAAGGAAAGCAGGTTGTTCCATTGGTAAGATTAAAATCCGCAGTTCCGGGGAAGTTTAAGGCAGGAGGACAATCAGCAGCGAGGTTCGCAAGGGTAAGAGAAGGAGCTGCCAAGGACTTCTACAAAAAAGTCGCTGATTTTATGAAAGCACAATTTCGAAATTTAGACATTAAAGGAATAATAGTTGGCGGACCAGGAAACACAAAGAGAGAATTTGTCGAGGGAGATTTCCTCATAACAGACCTGAAGAACAAAATTATTGGAATGAAAGACATAACCTATACTGATCAGTCCGGGCTTCAAGAATTAATAACAAAGAGTTCTGACATACTCGCAAATGAAGAAATTATGGAAGAGAAGAAAATTGTTAATAATTTTTTGAACCTGCTTGCAAAAGAACCCGGCAAGGTGGCTTATGGAATTAAGGAGGTAAAACAACAGCTAAAGCAGGGTTTTGTCAAGTCAATATTAATTTCTGAGACACTGGATGATAAAATGATTGAAGAATTTGAGAATGAAGCAGAGCAGTTCTCGACAAAGGTATTTATTATTTCTACTGAAACAAATGAAGG
>CAYLQB010000064.1:0-4335 GCA_964385745.1 uncultured Methanosarcinales archaeon | reverse complement strand
ATAATAGAACAACAGAACAATAAAAAGTATTTAAAGGTTTGGTTTTAAATTAAATGGATATTTTAATTTTCCAACTTTCTTCAACTTATAGAGAGGATATTTATTTTGATCTGCATATTGATGAGAAGACAGATAAATCAATTAATTCTTTGTATTATTTAATTGAGAAAAAATGAAAAAAAGAAAGGAAGAAGACCTATAAAAACAGAATCATAAAAGTAACTTAAATTAAGCAGGAAGTCATCTTCTGTTTAAAGCTTACAAAATATTCATTTTTATACACAGAAGAAGCAGCATCCCCCCGAAATATTTATAAAGAAAATAGGATTAGAATAAACAGGGGTGGTTCCTTTGGATGCCGAGAAGAGAGTTGTTGAACTCTGGTTAAACCGACAGGGATTTTTCACAATCAAGGATATTAATGCCGGTAAGAATGTAATTGATATTATAGGTATAAAATTAAAAAATTCTCAACTGGACAGAATCGTTCAGGTTGAGGTCGCATGTTCTGTAAGCAGTGAGTTACCAATAACTGATTACATAAAAAAATTCAAGGATAAAGAAGTAATTAAAAAGATAAGGGGTATTGTCAGCTCATTCGTAGGTCAGGACAAAGAATATGAGAAAATATTAATCACAACATCAAGAGTGAATACCAAAGCAGTTAATGATATTCAGGTAATAAAGTTCTCCAATATTCTAACAGATGTACTGGCCAAACTGGACAAGCAGAATTATCAGAACGCAGTTGTCAGAACGCTCCAGCTCGTAAAGTTTATTTTACTGAAAAGAAAAAAATTGGTCAGAAAATTATCAAAGAGAGAACAATTAAGCCAGTTTGGGTCCTTCCTTCCTAAGAGAGAGGCGTATTCAATAATAATGAAGAGCAATCTTCCGGAGAAAATAACTAAAAACTACTTGAAGAAAAATAAGGACTGGCTCGTTGAATTTCTGAGAAAGATAAGAAAAGATGAAAGAGAGAAGATAATTAAGGGAATAAACAGAAGAAAGAAAAAACAGAAGTTAGTAAAGGTAAAACCTTTGAGAAGTTTTTTCAAGTAAGGGAGAAATTCAAATTAATAATCAGTGAAAGGAAAAGATTTAAATAAAAATGAATAAGATATTCCAATAAAATATATACTTAATAGATGAATATAGAGTGGTTTTTAAACAAGCAGGCCATTAAAATAACTTAAAGATAAAGTTAGTTTTTTATAGTTCATGTTTTTATAATGTCTTAAAGCAAAAAGAGGTGTGATAATGAAGAAACAATTTGAAAAGAGAGTTTCTACAGGTATAAAGGGTCTGGATAAATTATTACAGGGCGGTTTCATTCCTAATTCTGTAAACGTCATCTCAGGCGGGGCGGGAACTGGAAAAACAGTTTTTGCACTCCAGTTTCTCTACGAAGGAGCAATTCATGGTGAGAAAGTTTTGTTCATTTCAATAGAAGAGGACTTGAGGGACTTGAAAGAGGACGCTAAAACATTCGGTTGGGACTTCGACAAATTAGAGGCAGAAGGAAAAGCAAAGTTTGTGTATATCTATCCCTATGAAATAACGAATTTCCAGACATTATTGATAAATGAAGTAACAAGAGTGAAAGCAACCCGAGTTGTCATTGACTCAACAAGTGTTTTAGGAATGGCTTTAGACAATGAATTTGAAGTCAGAAAACAGCTCTACGCATTGGCGTCTCAATTGAAAAGGGTTGGTTGCACATCAGTATTGACCTCTGAAATTGTTGATGTATCATCAAACAAATCCTCGAGATTCGGAGTCGAAGAGTTCGTTGCGGATTCAGTCATAACCATGCATTATATTACAACACCATCAAGAAATAAGATTCAAAGAGCGATGAGAATAGTCAAGATGAGGAGGACATTAATCCCCCACAACCAAATTCCAATAAAGATAACCTCAAAAGGAATAAAAGTTCTAAACACTGGTTCAAGAAGGTGATACTATGAAATTAAGAAATATCCCGAAGAGGAGATTGTCAGATATGGAGAAGGAAGTTATTTTATTGAGGACAGAACTTTCAAAGGTAAGAAGAGACAAGGCAGACATGATACTCGATAAGGGGGTTATGATGTATTTTGGCTTCTTAATAATCGCTGTTATAGGCCTGTTAAATGGCTATGTTAACACACAGAGTTTAGAAATAATAATAATATTAGGCATTCTTGCAATACTTCTGCCGGTCTGGATATACACGGATACTATGGCAAAGGAGGAGAAAGAACTTGGGGACCTGATTGAAGACCTTTACCATTAGTGGTATTAAACATACAGGGTAATTCTCATTATGACACCGTCATTATAGGAGCAGGTCCTGCTGGTTCAACAGCCACAAAAGATACCTACTGAGAATGGGAAGAAAGTTGTGATTTTGGAGAAGAAGTCAGGTTTTGGTTTGAAGCCCTGTGCTCGGGGTGTTATAGTAAGGGAGTTGAATATTCCAGAGAGAGTCATAGAAAGAAAATTTAAGAAAGTGAGGATTATAAATTCTTTATAAGGCAAATCATCCAGGAGAAATTGTCTGTCATGACGGCAGGATTTTAAACTATAAGTATAGAGGTTTTGATTTTGGGAGAAGCTTCCAACCTAATTGAGTCAGTTAATATAAGAATTCTTTTATTGTAATAACTTCTTTTATTATATCCATAAAAGGAATTAATAAGAACATAATGTTTACGAGAAAGACAACTGAAACTATATGAACAATATTTAAGTTAATGTACATATGCTTATAGGGATATTAACAGCAATTTTCGCAGGTGTTTTCCTGGGAATTATAACAGGACTCACTCCCGGACTGCATACAAACACAATAGCAATACTTCTTCTTGGACTGTCAGATTATTTTTATGTCAATCTTAACTTATCACCCTTATTAATCTCAATAATGATGATAGCTATGACAACATCACACTTATTCTTCGATTTTTTGCCGTCTATTTTTTTGGGAGTTCCTGATGAAGAAACAGCTCTGACTGTTTTACCCAGCCATAAACTTCTACTCAGAGGCAAAGGTCTAAGTGCATTTCTGAGGAGTATTTCGAGCGCGTTACTATCAATAAATATAGGTTTTCTGGGTTTACCGGTTGTTATTTTTCTTATGCTGTTTTTATTTAAGGTTTCAAATCATATCATAGTTTTAATCTTATTGTTCATGTCAATAATGGTTATAATTAATCATAAAAATAAGAATAAGAGGTTTTGGGCCTTTATCATCTTCTTAATTAGCGGAGTTTTGGGTTTGATAACTTTGAACTTACCATTTTTAAAAGAACCTCTTTTACCTATGTTTTCGGGATTGTTCGGTTCAAGTTTAATTATAAGAAGTTTGCTGTCAAATTCAGAACTTCCTGAACAAGAAATGACTGACACAATCAACATTAATTCAAAGAATACCCTGCTTGGCTTTCTAGCCGGATTTTTGACAGCATTATTTCCAGCCGTAAGCTCATCGCAGGCAGCATCAGTATTCAAAAACAGGAGGGATGAGGATTTCATAGAAAAGATTGCAGGAGTAAATGCTTCCAATTTGTTCTTAACTGTTGTCGCTGCATTTACAATAAGTAAATTTAGGAGCGGTGTTCTGGTGGTAATGTCCAGGATAATAAGTATAAATTACAAAACAGGGCTGCTTTTAATAATCAGCATATTAATCTCAGCAGGAATATCTGTACTGCTAATATTAAAAATATCAAAGATATTCTTGTTAATCATAAGGAAAGTTAATTACAAACTGCTTAACATATTGATTCTTATTATAATAATGCTAATAAATCTCATCTTTTCCAATATACTCGGTTTATTCATACTAACCATTGCAACATTTATAGGCATACTAAGCCAGGAACTGGGCGTAAGAAAAGTATCCTGTATGGGTTCACTGATATTACCTGTCCTTGTTTATTATATAAGATAAAAAGGAAGATGAAGTTCATAAGAGATTGCAGGACAGATCAGAACGATGAACCAAATTTAGCAAAAGTTTTTTAAAGGAGTCATAAGCACCTAATTGTAGAGGGCTTATTATAATATACTTTAATAAAGTGTAACAATTTACTCAAGTTAAGCAATGAAGGTGATAATTATGGAAGGAACCATTGTTAATTTCAGGATGGCAAGGCATCATACAAAAGGAAATCATATGATTATTGTAATCAAAGATATCGACTCAAAGGAGAAAGCAGAGAAACTTGTGGGTAAAGAAGTGGTATGGAAAACTCCCGGCAAGAAACAGAATGAGATAAAGGGCAAAATTGCTTCAACTCACGGCGATAGAGGAGCTTTAAGGGTTATTTTTGAAAAGGGCATGCCTGG
>CAYLQB010000063.1:0-4341 GCA_964385745.1 uncultured Methanosarcinales archaeon | reverse complement strand
TAACCATAAGGATCTCCATCTGTGAAGACATAAACAGGAAGTTTCTTCTCATCAGCCAGTCGCCTTATGAATCTTCTGCAAGCCCTTGTAGGAACACCGCCCATTGATATGAGAATAGCATTCGCCTTTTTCCAATATGCGTGTTTAACCAATCTCTGATACATACCTGCTGTTTCTATTGCTAAAATAAAGTCGGCCTTTGTTTCAAATTTCAAATGCTCAACACTGCTCGGTATTGAATAAGCACCTGTTCCCATCTTCGTGCAGTCGATTCTTATCTCTTTACCTGTCTGCGGGTCTCTATCTATGACAATGAGATTTCCAGCAACATCACCCCCTTTCTCCTCTGGAATAAATCCAAGTTGTTCTCTATTCACCCTAAACATTGCTTCAATATCGTCCATTATAGCATCTGATTCCGGCTGTTCTAAGAAACGGGCGTCTCCCCAGTTCTTTGAAACATAATAGGCCTCTCTCTTCGTTGCAATATCATCTGTCTTGACCAATTGCTTTGAGAGGTTGAGCATCTTTAATGTTTGAGCAAATGTCTTTGATGTTGAGACAGTTAGTGTTCTCTTTTTGACTTTTTCTCCTAATTCAAAATATCCTATTTGTTTGTTGTAATGGACATTTGTCAAACTTCTGAGAGGGGTCTCCAAGCTGGGATTTTTCTTGTGGAGTATGCTGTTGTATATGTCCATAGCCAGCTTTTTTATTTTGTTCAACAAGAGCTTAGTCCTGTTTTCCTCTTCCCTGCTTATTGTCTTCTTCATTTTACCTGATTATTTTTTATTTGTATTTATTGTCTTTGCATTCTTTTCAGTGTCTTTTTTATTTTCTTTTATCTCATCTTCAAAACTATCAAGTTCATCCTCAACATTCCCAACAATACCGAGTTTTTCCTCATCGGGAGTATGCTCGACGTTTTCTATTTTCTCAACTTTCCTTGTCTTTTCAAGTATTTCTCTTAAATCGGTTTCTATCTCAGCCCTTTTGTTATTATCCAATTCAAGTAGATTTATTAGCGCCTCTGCTATGTGAGGAATATACTTTTCAATATAACCCTTCTTTTTGAGAGCATCACGAACACGCCTCTTTTTTCTTATATAAGAATACATCTGCCTCGCACAATCCTGGACAGCAAGTTTTATTTCTCTCATGATTTCAGGATAATGAGCAATTGCCTCCTTTGCCTCAGAAGTGAAAGGTGCCCATACAGATGCGAAATGAACTGCAAGAACAACAGGTCCCTGGGGCAATGAACCCCTACTCTGCTGTAATCCATAATTACGCCAGTTTATTGAACTGACTGTTTTTGTTATTGCACATCCGCCTTTTTGATAGAGTAAAGGAACCTTATTTGCAAACCTCAATAGATTAATCTGCTTATCTGCAGGCAGTGAACCTCCATAGGCAATGGCGCACTCAATTATGAAAGGATTCCCCCTGTAAACAGAAGGCGGTCTTTGAGTTGATGCGTAAAATTCAGCATTAATCTCTTTTCTTAGACCCTCCTCTAATTCTTTGGCTCCTATTGGAGATAAACAGTCCGTAGGGGGAGAAATAATTTTGGTCTTTCTTATTGCGTGTATAATCCTGTCAGCATCCTGCCTCGTGAGATTATGGGGCTTTTGCTTTGTAAGAAGACCTGCTTTTTCACATATTTCTTTCGCTGTCTGGGAGCCAACTCTTGAGAATTCACTCATAAGAAAACTGTGGAGTGTCTTCGACTTCGTGGATTTCAACATCTTAAACAGTATTCCCAACTCAAGTCCATAAGGGTGTGGTTTTATCTCCTTTGGAGCAACAGGTAATTTATTAACAGTCCTCACAAAAATCTGCTGTTCTGACTTTGGTGATGTGTAAGTTATAGTCGCATAAGGATTGATTATTGCTGTTTCTTTAAGATATTCGTCAACGCTTTGATCTCCTTTTTGATATGATGCCTCTATCTCAACCTCAACCTTTGTCCCATGCGGCTTTTTCCAGTTAGTTCTCTGCTCGCTATTAATTATCTCCGGCTTATTGTGAGTTGTATCAATATGTATCTCAAAATAAGAGACAGGATACTTTTCTGATATCCTCGACTCTATCTTTATCGGTTTTCCTGTTGTCAGTTGAGCATAAAGTGCAGCTGCTGAGATTCCAATACCCTGCTGTCCCCGACTCTGCTTTAAACTGTGAAACTTGCTTCCATACAGAAGTTTTCCAAATATCTTTGGAATCTGTTGTTTAACAATTCCAGGTCCATTGTCTTCAACAATAACTCTGAACCTGTCCTCACTGCTCAACTGGCTTATCTCAACATTTATGTCAGGAAGAACTCCTGCCTCTTCACAAGCGTCGAGAGCATTATCCAATGCCTCTTTGACTGTTGTCAACAACGCCTTTCTCTTATTATCAAAACCAAGGAGGTGTCTATTTTTCTCAAAGAATTCAGCGACGGATATTTCTCTTTGTTTCTCTGCAAGATCAAATGCCTTTATCCTCTTGTCTCTCTTTGAAGTTCCTTTACCTTCCTTTATTATTCCTTTATCTTTCTTTGGAGCCAACTCCTCTTTTTTTGTAGCTCTATTTTCTTCAGTAATTTTATTAGTGTGATTATTCTCAGAGGCATCTTTCTTTTCATCCGATATAACTTTGTCTGCTTTGTCTGTTAAAGTGTCCCTTCTCTTTTCAAGCTCCTGTTTTCCCTCAACCTTGCTTGCTCTATCTCCAAGTTTTGTTTGTCTTATCATTTAATAAATCCTCTTTTAAACTAAACAAAATATTTCATTTCTATTGGTTTATATTTTATCTGTTGATGTTTGTTTATCCTTACTTTTATTTCTCATAGGTTTCTTTATTTCTTTTAATTTTTTATTGCTTTGACTCTTTTTACTGTCATTATTATCTTTACTGACCTTATTCTTTTTATGCTTTTCCTCATCATTAACATGACTTTCAATATGGCTCTCCTTGTTAACCTCTGTCTCATCTGACTCTTTCAGCATTAAGCTCGCTGTTTTGAATTCTTTCATCTTTTTCTCGAGCCATATCTGAACCCTTGAATGCGGGCTTCCATTTATGAGCATCATCAGACCTCTTCTCACAATTCCCATTTTATCGTACATGCCTATGATAGAAACTGTCTTTCCGTAAACAGAGATGTATGTATCTGTTACATCTTCAATAAAAGCCCTGCTCTTTCCCTTTTCACCGATTACCCTGCCCTTCACTCTCTTAATCTGATTCCTCGAGCGGACTAATTCCTTCAAATTGATTACATCAAGAGTATAATCTGTTCTAAGCAATAGAAGTGCTTTTTCAGGGCTGAAACCTCTGGCTATCGCAGTAATAATGTCCTTTGCCTGATAAACCTTTAAAGCGTCATTGCTCTTTATTTCAACGATACCTGTATCTGAATCAATATAGATTTTACAACCTGTTTCCTCACTAATGTTTAACTTTGTCTTTCCCTTGGTTCCTATCAAAACAGCAATCCTGTCCTTTGGAATCTTAACATGAATTACATAATCTCTCTTATTCCTCAAGTTAGACAAGTCAGCCCCTTTACTGCTTATACTCTCTTTGTCAGTTTTAGTATGAACCATAAAAAACGAGAATTTGAACTTCTTTTTAAATCTTAGGTTTCATAATCATCTATTAACAAACCTCTCGGTGATAATTGCAGTGGGTATTGAAGCAATAACCATTACTACTAACAAAATCAAGGAGTACATCCATCCAAAATAAAATATTAGCATTGGAAGCCAGGGAATTTTTATCGCCCTATTGTACAAAAACGCCACCAAGAATCTATCTTTAACACCTTTATCTTTCAGATCTTTTAAGAGGGGATACCAAACATAACCAGGTCCAACAGACAATATCCCGCCAACAATCGCGATAACCCACTCCCTAATTCCCTTCTTAGCCTCCATAAAATGCTTTAACCTTTTATTACTAACAAAGTAATCTAAAAGTAATTGAAATAAGTATACTATTAACAAGATAGGTAACACCTCAAAGAGCAACTTAATGAATATGTGTAATGTAACCTCTGCCTTTGATCTTGAAATAAAAAACGTTGCAGTATAAACAAAAAACATCACCAGCAGAAATAACCATCTTCCAAAAGATTTCTCAGGTTTCTGTTTTACATTGGGCAAGGTATCTTTCGATTGAAGTATTCTTTTTTCCTTTTTATTTCTTTGACTTTTCATTCTCACAACCTCAACGCAACAAGTTGAATATGAACACAGTGATTATCGCAACGACAAAAGATGTCAAAAAGGCATTTAGATTTCTAAATATAGCAAAACGCTTTCCCATTATTACTGACTCCAAAGGCAATTGAAC
>CAYLQB010000062.1:0-4603 GCA_964385745.1 uncultured Methanosarcinales archaeon | reverse complement strand
TTAGAATACTGTCATATAAGACCAGCACTCTAACCAGACTAAGCTACGGGCCCATGAACAATAAAAAATATAATAAAATGCGCCGGCCGGGACTTTCATCAGTTTATATTTATTATAACACTTACTTTGAACCCGGGCCACCACCGTGGCAGGGTAGTATCCTACCGCTAGACTACCGGCGCATGAATATCATGTGTTAAATGCTTATTAAATCATAAATTTTTAACCTTATCTTATTAATGGGCCCGCCCGGATTCGGACCGGGGACCTTAGCCTCGTAAAGGCCACGTTATAGCCACTAAACCACGGGCCCTCTTCAATTATGTGATATGAAGGCATTATATAATATTAATTTTTATGATATGTTCACAAATTACCTACAACTGACTGAATAATATCTTTTGGGTAATAGTTCATTTTTTAAATATTTCTATTTGATTTTAAGATTAAGTAAGATTAGACATATTCAAACAAGGCAATTAGAGACCTTTAAGCAAACAAACTCTCTTCTATTTTCTCAGGGTCAAAGTGTGAAAGGTCTGTATAACCCTGACCTGTTCCAATAAAGATTATTGGCTTTTGGGTCACATAACTTATAGACAAAGCAGCTCCTCCCTTATCATCTACATCTGCCTTCGTAAGTATGATAGAATCAATACCTATCTCTCTATCAAATGACTCTGCCTGTTTAACACAATCATTTCCTGTTATTGACTCACCGACAAAGATTTTCAAGTCAGGCCTTGTTACCCTAATTATCTTCTTTAGTTCCTCCATCAGATTCTTGTTCGAATGAAGTCGTCCAGCAGTATCAACCAGAACTGTATCTATCCTATGGGCCTTTGCATACTCTATCGCATCATAAGCAACAGCAGCAGAGTCAGCTCCGTAATCATGTTTAATGAGTTTTATTCCTAATTTATTAGCATGCTCTTCAAGTTGTTGTATTGCAGCAGCCCTGAATGTGTCCCCAGCTGCAATAACAGAGCTTATGCCTTCTCTTTTCAGCAAGTATGCTAATTTTGCTATTGTTGTTGTCTTTCCGGAACCGTTAATTCCCAGAAAAACGCATACAAACGGTTTCTCTTCCTTTGATTTTATTCTATCAATTATGTCAATACCTTTAATTGAGAGTATTTCCTTTATACTGTGCTTTAAGCTTTCCTCGATTGTTTTTTGTATTCCGCCTCTGAATATTTTCTTACCGACCAATTTTTCTTTTAAGTCATCTCTTATTTTTTCAATGACTTCAAGAGCAACATTATTCTCCAAAAGAACAAGCTCAATGTTCCAGAATAATTTCCCAAACTCTTCATCTGATAATGTCTTCTTTGTTACTATATCCTTTAACCTTCCAAACATACTTTTCTTTTTAGGGATTGTAACAGCTTCAACCTTGGGAGATTTTTCCCTAAGTTTGTCCTCAACATTCTCTTTTTCAGTGACAATCCCGACTGATTTTTGCGATGCAGAGGGTTTTGATTCTTCCAATGATTCTGATTCCTTTAACTCTTCTTCTCCTGCTTTTCTTAATTTTGTCTCTTCACTTACTCTCTCTACACCGGTCTCTTCCTTTTCCTCCAGTTCTTCTGAAACTTTTTCTTTCTCCCTTCCTGCCTCCTTTGCTTCTGCTTCTTTACGCTCTTTCGGCTTCTCTGTTTTTTCTGGTTTTGTTGTCTCCTGTTTCTCTGCGGTTTCTTTTGGTTCAGCTTCTAAACCAGGTTTAACTTCCTCAACAGGAGTTTCTTCAACAACCTTCTCTTCGGGCTTTACCTCTTCTTCAACCCTTCTGGAAAATTTTGATACTGCTTCCTTAAGCTTCTTTTTCAAAAAACCAAACATTTTTATCACATAGATTATTTAAAGCCATTAAACTTTATTTTGCTGTTTATTAATTTGCTCATTTAGAGATTTCTGCCTTAATTCTAAAACATTGACTACATTCTGATATTGAACCAAAATTTTCTCTCTGTAAGATTTAATCTCACTTATATTCTTATTCAGCATATCGATTGTCTCATCCATTGTCTTCTCAACAATCGTGTTCGCACCGATATTAACCAAGACCTTATCACTCTTAATAATTTTGGCTTTTACGAAAACACCGTTCACTACTGGAATCAATGACTCTTGATTGTCATCTATTCTCTTGATATTCTTTATAGCTTCAACTGCTGTATTTAAGTCCTGCTCCTGCCTGTCAACATCCTTTATCTGATGTTCTAAATTATCAAGTTGCTGTTGTAAGACCTGAATTTCAGTGTAGATTTCTGCTAACTTATTCTTATTTTTATCTTCTTCCATCATGATTACCCCTTAAAATTTATTCAAAATTTATTTGTTATTATAAGTATTATTGGGTTAATACTTTGTAAATCCCAGACCTCTTTGTATTTGCATCGACTCAAAACCGGTAGTCGCGGTTCCAATTAAAAGACCTTCATCATTTGTCACTATGCCTGAGCTTATGTAGGGATTTCCAAAGTTCACAGTTGCTGTCTCAAAACTACCAAAGCCAAGGGACTTTTTTATTTTTCCAGCTTTATCCTCCAACAAGTTACTTATCAAAAGTCCATGATTGTTGAGTTTTATTACAGAACCTGGAGTATGAACTCCATTAAACTCTGCACTAATCACTTTCAAATCAAATATCTGCTTAAGCTTGTCTATGTTGGCTTTGCTGTAATCCGGATTTACAAGCATCCCCTTCTTCCCGATTACTATGTTATTACCCAAAGCAGTAAGTTCTGTTTTGAATACTGAGAACTTTATTTTATAATCCTCTAATTTTTGTATTTCCTTATCAAAGAGTATGCCTGGAACGAGGAGTTTATGTTCAGTCCCACATAATAAAGCACCAAGCAGCGAGGTTCCGGCTATGTTAATCCTAAGTGCCTCAACCCCCAGAACTGACTCTACTTTTTTTATCATCCTCTCACTTGTATGCTCCGGGACGAGACAATATTTATTAGTTGCAAACAAGTATAATCCAATATTAGGGTTGCTGTTGAAATCAGCAATATCGACATTCATAGTATAAAGGATAAAATGAGTGTTTTAAAAAGTTTTGGTTAATAATGAGAATATAACCCAATAAGAATTCAAGAATACTCATTCTTTCACATATT
Source organism: uncultured Methanosarcinales archaeon (assembly GCA_964385745.1). Lineage (GTDB taxonomy): Archaea > Nanobdellota > Nanobdellia > Woesearchaeales > WAPY01 > CAYLQB01. Next base: position 1,475 of record CAYLQB010000062.1, on the reverse strand, counting down.
AATATCTCATACAATAAATAGAGAATTACAGTTCCTGCTCAACTTCTTCCCTGGCATTCTTCCTGTAGAGATATATTTCTATATCGCCAAAGGGCTCTTTTTGCTCCAATTCTATCTTATTCTCATCCTGATGTGCTAAATGTAGGAGAGGTATAAAAGTAAAGACCTTCTCTTTTTTGTTGTCAGAACCAACCAACTCATTAAAACTTACCAATTTTCTGTCTTTAACTTTAAAAAAAGAGAGAATTTTATTATAAACCTTTTCTATCAAGCTACTGATATCCACACTTTTTTTGGGCATGCTAAAATTGATGGTGACTTCTCTTCTTATTCTCCTCCTCTCCTTGACTTCAAGTGCTTTTTCCAGAGCGTCCATAAGGTCATAAATAGAGACCTTTCTCTTTCTCGGCTGAGGAGTTCTTGGAATTAACTTTGGAATATTTTCTATCACACTCTTATTCTCATTTATACTTAAAGATAAGCCATTATAGAACTCGTCAAAATCATTTATCTCTTCAACCTCTGCCTCTTGAATAGAAGAGAATATCCTGTCAAGCTCCTGTATGTCCTCGTTAAGCAACTTTGTTGATTTTACTTTCAAGAGAATGGCAGCAGTTAAGATTACTTTACCAGATAACTTTAAATCAAATTTTTTCAATCTCTTAATCTCCTTTATGTACAATCTGGCAAGTTTACTTACATTAATATCCCAGGGGTCCATACCTTCTTTCTTAATAATATCATAGAGTAATGTCTGCCAAGTTACTTCTTTCTCGTCCTTGAGCATATTAAGTATCTCTATCTCCATCTTAAGTAAGAAAATACACTACTAGTATATAAATTTTTATGTGTAAGGATATATTAGCAGAGAGTATATTCAAAAAGGATAATACAAAAAAGAATGTAAATTAAAGATAAAATAAATAAGAAATTAATTTTATAAATAAACTAAAAATTTTCAGAGTCCTCACCAAAATCCTCAGAATTAGTATAAGTTTCTTCCGTCTCCTCCTCAGGTTCTTGTTTTTGGCTTACTTTCTCAGCATTATGTTTATCTTCCTTACTCGCTTCTCCTATCTTCTCAGCAAAACCGACTCTTCTCAAGACCTTTGTAACCCTTATCCGAACAGAATCTCCCTGTTTTGTCCCTGGAACAAATATCACAAAACCATCCTTCTTAGCCAAACCATCTCCTTTCTCTGCAACTGCCTCTATTGTAACATTCAATTCGTCACCTACTTTAACAGGTGGTGTCCTGTCATAGTTATTGTTAAACCTATCGAACCTGTTGTTAAATCCCCGGTCAGACCTATTGTCCTGGAAGTTACGCCTTCCACCAAATTTTTCTCTCCTATTATATCCCATTTCATTACACCTTCCTAAAAACAAATTCTCATTCTATTTGTTCAATTTTGTCCAAATAATAGAACAACAGAACAATAAAAAGTATTTAAAGGTTTGGTTTTAAATTAAAT
>CAYLQB010000061.1:0-4612 GCA_964385745.1 uncultured Methanosarcinales archaeon | reverse complement strand
TAATACCTTAATATTTAAACTCTAAGGGAAATTTTTCTACTAACAGGAACCATTTCCTTCCAAGCAAGGTTGAACAATTGCGCTAATGTTGACGCGAAGAAGGGGGTGTTTACCCAAATACCAATGTCATAAGAAGGATGGACTGTTTTATCATCCATTATCATAAAGATTAATTCTTTTCCATCAACGACTATAAATCTTGCGTTCATCTTTGATTTTCTTATTTCAATAATTTTTGATAATCCCTCAATATATTTTTTATTTTCAGAGGTTATTGGAGCAGCTATCCTTACTTTAACTCCTCTTTTCTCTAATTTCTTAAAAGTGTTCTTTAAAAAGCTTAATTTTCTTATTAACCCCTGCTCTGTTGTGTGTATTATAACTTCATTTTCTGCAGATTTAATGCATGTCTCAATATGACTATATAAATTGTTTCTACCTTTTAATGCTCCAGATAATTCTGTAACATCAACCATATCAATACCATTCTTGTATATTAATTTGAGTTCCTTCAAAGTATTGCTTTCTTTTAGACCATCTAAAAATTCAGATTTTTTAGTTGTTTCCTCAATAACTTTCTTCTTGACTCTATCCAAAACATCTCCTGGTGAGACAGCCATATATTTAATTGGCTTCCCAATCTTCATTATAATGAAGCCCTTTCTCTCCAAGCTTTCCAGAACATCATAAGTTCTTGATCTTGGAACATTTGCTATATCACTAAGTTCTCCTGCAGTGGAAACTCCTCTCGAAAGAAGCGCTACCCAGAGTTTTGCTTCATAACTGTTAAGACCCAAATCTTTTAATCTCATCATAAGTTCTTTTTTAATTATCAATTTGACCACCTATATTTTTAGAGGGTGAAACCCCTTAATTGAATTTAATCAAAACTTCACTACTTATTAAAAGTTATCTTTCATAACTATTATATAGTGAGTAAATTAACTAGTATTTAAATCTTTTGATTTTGTCAGGTCATTTTTACTCTGAAAACAATAACTTATACTTTAAAATATATTTACAAATCCTCTTATTCCAAAAGATAAGAGGAATAAACTAAATTTTTATTAATGCGCTTTTACTCTGAAAAATAGTGAAAATTTATGAGCATTACACTTATTACAGGTAAAGAGAAATCCGGAAAAACATTCTCTTTACTCAAAAAAATCTCAACCATCCGAAACGTTTGCAATTCAGATGATTATACATTAAAATTTGTTCATTCCAAGGAATTTAAAAAAAGAAATTATTCTGAAAAACGTTATAGTCAGTATAATTTTATTCCTGTAAAAAATACAGAAGAGATGTATGAGCACATAAAAGAATATAAGAAAGAGAAGAATGGTTCTTTTGCAGGAAAGACCCATATTTTTATTGATGGCTTATCACACTTTGGTCCTGCAGTGATTCCTCTATTGAGAACACTTCGATTGGCGCGTGTTGGAGTCACAGCCACTCTCGATTCTTATATTGAAATTAGTGAACAGGATAAAACCAGGAGATTCCCCTATCCAACAGCACCTGCCTTACTTGCTTTTGCAGATAAAATAATTTATGCATTTGGAGATTATACACATACAACAGAAAAACCAAGATTACTTTCTTTTGTTGGACCAATGGGGTCTGAAAAAACTTTGGACTTAATCGAAGCACTTTTAAAATACAAATCCTCTTATGGCGCAGACAATGTTTTAGCAGTTAAACATTCTTTGGATATTAAAAGGAATAATGAGGCAACCTATATTATGAATCAAAATCAGGCCTTAAGAGAAATAAAATATCCTGCAATCTCATTGAATAATTCACATAATCTTCTAGATTATATTAAAGAACATCCTAATCTTAAGATTATTGGAATAGATGAGACAAATTTTTTTGGATGGCAAGTCGACAGTGATAAGAATAATATTGAGCTAAAAGATGAAGAGGTCAAAGACAAGAAACTTGAAGAAATTTTGAATTTTTATTTTGATTCATATGGTAAACAAATAAATGCTTTTCCAAGAGATTATTTTGTTTATGAAAAAAAAGGGGGGAGTTGGTTCTTTGTCAAGCCAGATTTGTTTGATGTTGTTAATGAACTTTATGCTCAAGGAAAAATCATTATTGCTTCTGGTCTTGAATTATCCTGTTTTGGTGAGCCGTTCTCTCCAACACATTATCTCTTAGCTGTATCGGATGAGATTTTTAAGCACAGAGCAGTTTGTAAGTATTGTGAAAAAGTAATTGATGGAGAAATAAACTTCACAGGCACGGTTACACAAAGATTGGACTCTAATGGAGAACCAACAAGTTTTAAAGAGCCATTAATTAAGGTGGGGGCTGTTGGCGACTCTTATTTTCCTGTTTGTTGGAGTCACCACCAAGTCAGAGACAAGCCCCATAATCTTGGTTTTTATATGTTTGAGGATTTGCTGAGATAATTCTTTACAGATTATGTTGAAATTTAGAAGAGAATTTATTCATAGGAGTTTTTTCCTCTTAAAAATAATTCAGGATAACTCTGTCTAAACTCTTCAATAAAGATAGTTGGCCTGAATATCCCAAGTTCAGATATTACTCCTGTAATATTTGTTGGGTTGACTTTCTCAAAAGCGAAATTGTTTATCACAACATTCTTTGGTTTGTTCTGCCAGACCTCTTTTGCAAACCTCTCTTCCATTTGATGTTCAAACGCGAACACGCTTCCGACGTCGAACTTCCAGGAGTCAGTACATGAATAAACAGGGATTTCATAGTTGTGTGCCACTTCAGCAAACATTTCAGAACCTATCTTATTAATTATCTTTCCCTCAGAGGTTATGGCGTCAGCTCCTATTAACATAATATCTGATTTTTTTAATGCCAATCTCGCTGCAGAATCGACGAAATGAACAACTTTTATTCCCGCATTGCTTAATTCCCTGGCAGTTATTCTGCCCTGGAATAATGGGCGAGTTTCTGTATTATGAACAATAAATCTTTTACCTTTCTTGTGCGCTTCTATCAGAGCATCAACGACACTTGTAGAGTGGCAGTGAGTAAAAACAACAGAATTATTTGGAATTTTTTTGAACACAAGATTATTAATAATTTTTTTTGATTCAACAAAATGATTAATAACTTCATCACAACTTTCTATAACTTCTTTAATAAAAGAAATAAAATCTCCCTCATTCCTTGCTCTTATACTTTTGTTGAGGATATAATTCAAGGAATTGCTCAAACAGGGCTCTGTTGGTCTTGCATTCCTTACTCTCTTTGAAAAATTTATGAGTTCAAAGAGCAAACCATTGCTTGTTTTTTTGTCAGAAAATTTTACAACATCCTTTAATGTTTTAATACTCTCAATTGCTATGGATTCAGCACCCTGAATTTTCACATTTTTTATTTTCTTAATTAATTCTCCTATGGACTTTTCTTTTTTATTCATGAGATCCTCTCTGAGTCAAAGAATTTAATTCTAATAGATAAAATAAAAAGAACAGTTTTATTTTCTCTTTCTCCTGAGCTTTCCTTTTTCTTCCTTTTCTATCTTGTATTCTTCCTTTTCCACAGTTTTTCCTTCTTTCAATAACTTGAAAACAATTTTTTCAAGATTGTAATCCATCCTTGCAACTCTCTTCTCCATGACAACAACTACTCTAAGCAAGTAGACAATTGCTGCAAGAGTTCCAATAATAATTGCTAATGTAACCTGCTCCAGGTTTAGAATACTCTCGCCGACCATTTAAACACCTCTTTCTTTTTATTTGTTTTTTATTAATGTTTAATCTTAAAATTCTTCTTAATGCATCCTGTTTGTATTACTTGCTGTTTATGTACTCTCATACAATAATTTAATATAAAAAGCTTTCTATATTTAAGAGCACTGGCTTTTAAGATATTATGTTTATTCAATAACTTTTAATCTTCCCGGTTTTATTTCAAAGATGTCTCCTGACTCAAGGAGTTTTTTAACAATCTTCTCAGCATTTTTTATACCTTTAGAACTTGCCTGCTCAATTAACTCATTAATATCTGCACCATTTCCTGCATCAAGTTCTTTTATCATAGAATAAATATTGTCTCCTTTTGTTTTTGAATTCTTAAGGTTCAATAATGTTTTCTTCTTTTCAAGCTCAATCTCAAGTTTCCTTAACTTTAAAATTCCTTTGTTGTTTTCTTTCTTTACAATCTCTGCGATAATATAATTTTGGCTGTTAAAAGATCTCGGCTTTCCGATAACATAAACAATATCTCCTATTTCTAAGTCAACAAAGGGATTCTCCTCGTTGAAACTTCTTACATCTATGCTTGCAGAACCATCATCTATCCTTATTAAGTTAAAGTTAAAGTCAGTTCCTTTGGAAAGGACAACACCCACAACATTTACTCTTGCCACTTTTCTTCCAAAAGCATCTATTATGAAATTAGGATTCCAGCCCTCTTGTTTAACGTATCTGGCTTTGACAATATCATTGATTGAGACCTTATAAGCTATCTTTCTGTCAAAATCCATAAAAACCCCCAAAATCAAGAAATAGTAACCAGTTTAATAATTTTTTCATATTTTTCAATTAAGCAATTACTTATTACCTCCTCTCCTCAACAAATTATCCTTTTTATTTCATTATTTTTCTCTGAACCTGCT
>CAYLQB010000060.1:0-4678 GCA_964385745.1 uncultured Methanosarcinales archaeon | reverse complement strand
AGCCTGGTAGAGCAATCGGCTCTTAACCGATAGGTCGGGGGTTCGAATCCCTCTGAGCCCGTATATAAACAAAATAAACAGGGGGTTAGAGATAACAAACGAAACGAAGTGACCTTACCTCTGAGCCCGTAAATAAACAAAATAAACAAGATAAGATGAAGTTTGGCAAAACTTTTTTGTTTTGATTATTCTCATGGCGGTAGTTGTGTAACGGCTAGCATGGAAGCCTGTGGAGCTTCAGACGAGGGTTCGACTCCCTTCTACCGCCCTTTTTATTTCGCTCTTTCAGGATTCTTTAACTGTATTATCCACCAGGGAGTTTCGCCAACTCTTACATTCAATTTTTCAAGCTGCATTGAGAAGAAGAAATAACTGCCTTTCTCAAGCAAACCTTTATTCATATAAACCTGAATATGATTCTTATCAATTGTCTTTAAATGAATATTCTCTTTACTTGTAAGATGTATCCTGCTCCTGCCATCAATAAGTTTAACTGAAGTCCTCCTGGTTCCTCTCTTTAATATAATCCTGTATTTTGGAGTGTCAAGAAAATTCTTATTTGTGTCTATCGGATAAACAAACAAATAAACTTTGGAAAAAGCGGAAAGGTTAGGTTGAGTAAAAAAACTGAAGCTAATATAATCTTTCTTCTCACTTATTTTTATATCACTGACATAATTTAACACTCCTAACTTCTGCAGTTCCTTCGGCTTCCAGAGAGGAAGATTGCCTTCCAGCTGGTAATATTCTGATTTGAAGAAAAGTTCATTCTTCTTAACAAATGAAAGCAAAAAGTCAGGTTTTACTTTAAGGGGTATCTCATGTGCTTTGATAGCATTTAACTTATCCTTCATATCAGATAGAGTAATATTGAGATAGAACCACTTTCCTTTAAGAGGATGAGTAAAGTAAGAAGGAGGGGTTAACACAGAGCCATCATTCGGCCAGTTCTTAGCATGAACAAAATAAGATAGACCTAGGGGATTTAAGTTTTCTTTCTTCAGGTCAAAAAGAACAGCATTTACAAACAGCCCTGTAGCCCTGTGATCCGGATTTAAATCAGCCATATCACTATAAATAATCTTTGTAGGTCTAAAGAATTTAATTACCTCTTTAAGCAAATTAAACTCATTAACCGCATTAAATCTGACACCTGGCTTGTATGCTGTTTTGTAAACTACTTTGTTTGTAACGAGGGCAGCAGAAGTGAGTGATTTATTATTAAAGTAATCTGCCCACATTTTTAGAGTGCCACTATCAGGAAAACCCAGGAATATAATGTCAGAAGCATTGAGCCCTAAAGAAAACATAGCGGCAACTGCTTCGTCATGTCTTACTCTTCCTTGTTTGATTATGGAAGACAAAGGCATAGGGAGCAACAAGCTGGGACTCTTAATAATAGTATCAGAACTGTGAGAACCATAAGTTATGTAAACAACCTTCACATCTGCTCCTTTTTTAATTGCTTGTTTGATTAAACCAGAACAGGATAATGCAGCGTCATCAGGATGTGGAGCGACTATGAGAATCCTATCCTCAGGAGATATATTTACCTCATGCATATCTTCATAAGCTATATCAGGCAGAGTTTGGACAGTTATTTTTCTACCTCTAACCTTAACCAAACTAGCAACTAGAGAAAAAGCTCCTATGAATAGAAGTCCAACAAAAAAACTTTCAAAAAACATAGAGTAAGTCAGGTAAGCTTATTTAAAAATCTTTCTTAGAATAATAAGAAATATCATCAATTCATCAGAAACATTTTTAAAAAAGACAACTTAACCTTTTTTATGGCATTAATAACAGTACTTGGCTTAACAGCAGGCACTTTGACAACACTCTCAGCGATTCCCCAGCTCGTTAAGACATGGAAAACAAGGAAGACAAGGGACCTTTCTCTTGGAACGTACATTATACTGGCGTCCGGCATGTTCTTATGGATAATTTATGGATTTCTAATATATTCAATTCCGGTAATTGCTGCAAATACTGTCTCCTTAATTATAATCCTCATTATATTAGGTTTCAAGATAAAGTACAAATAAACTTTTAAGATAAAGTACGACTGAACTGAAAGGATTGACCAGGAGTTTTGAAAAGATTTAAAAAACAAATTTGATTTCTTTCTATGTACTGCGGGGGTAGCAAAGCCTGGTCAAATGTGTTAGGTTCAGGGCCTAATCCCTTAGTGGGTTCCTGGGTTCGAATAGATATTGTTGTAATATCTGGAAAGTCCCAGCCCCCGCACTTTCTTATTTTATAAGGCCTTTATTTTCTGTGTTTCTTATACTCCCTGATGAGAAGTTTTCTGATTATTGCAGAATTATCTTCCGGACTAAGCAACCCGTTAATCTCAAATATTTTTATCTTAAACAGGTCCTTCATAACCTTTATATCAGAAACTGTTTCTTCATAACTTTTGTTTAGCACACTCAAAAAACTCCTATTAACTATAAAACCATCTGGAAACCTGTAACTCTTAATTCGTTTAAGTTCATCTTCAATATTCATCCTCACATAAAAGATTGCATCCTGCCTCCTGAGATTCATTAAAAGGTGAGTCCTAATCAGATTATAATACTCGTTTTCTTTAGCCCTTATTTTTTTAGCTTCCTTAAATGCCCTCAACAAAGCCAGCTGACTGACAATACCACAATCAACCATAACAATCTCTTTTCCAATTAATTCATCAGCAAAGATTAGTTTATTTATCAATTGATTGGAGGACCACTCCATATACTTCAAAACCTTCTTCTTTGAAACAGGAGAATCAAGAGAGACCTCTTTTAGTATTGAAAATGTGTAAGGAAGCTGATACTTTATCCTATCTATGATTGTTGTCTTCCCTGACTTAGGAGGTCCTGCAAACTCAACTATGAACGGTTTATTCATTTTATAGTAAATAAGTTTATTTCATTTAAATAATTAACTGAATCTTTATCATACAAAACATTTTTAAATAAAATGCAAAGTGTAAAACCAATGCCAAAAACAGAGAATATATTAAACGGGAATATGAGGAAATTACTCATAAAATTGTCACTTCCCATTATGATTTCTAATTTGTTGCAGGCAATTTATAATTTGACAGATACATTCTGGGTCGCGAAACTTGGAAGTTATGCCATAGCCGCATTGACAATAAGTTTTCCAATTGTTTTTTTCATTATAGCCATCGGTTCTGGCCTAAGCACCGGCTCTTCCATTCTTATATCTCATGCTGTTGGAAAAGCGTTCAAAGAGAAGAAGAACCCACAGAAGAGAGCAGATTTAGTCCTGTCACAGACATTCACCCTCTTTGTTATCACTTTTATTGTATTATCAGTAATTGGATTCATATCAGCACCTTATCTGGCAATGTTAATGCATCCTACTAAACTTGTTCTCACCAAGGCAGTAATTTATTTAAGAACAATATTCGCCGGCTTAATCTTCGTGTTTCTTTACTATATCTTTGAAGGAGCGCTCAGGGCAATGGGCAATACAAAAACACCCATGAGATTTGTCCTTGTATCCGTAATAATAAACATCATACTTGACCCACTCATGATATTTGGGATTGGATTTCCAAAGATGGGTGTATTTGGTGCTGCCTTAGCAACTGTTCTGTCAAGAGCAATAATCGGATTTATTGCATTGTACCAATTAATAAAAGGCAAGTATGGAATAAGATTAAGATGGAACTATTTAAGCCCGAACTTTAAAGTTATCAGGGAAATATTAAAACTTGGAATTCCAACATCATTTGCAATGAGTTCTATATCATTGGGGATACTTATCTTCACAGGCATAGTAAGCCACTTTGGAACTCAAGCATTAGCAGCGTATGGTATTGTCACAAGATTCTTCAGTTTGGCAAGAATTCCTTCACTTGGAATTTCAGTTGCCCTGTCTGTCATAATCGCACAGAATCATGGAGCTGGAAATACAGAGAGGATATTTAAATCTATAAGAGAAGCATTTATCTTTGGCTCTAAAATAATAATTGCAATAAGTTTGGTTTTGTTCATATTTGCAAAGCCAATAGTGCTTGCGTTCACATCTGAGAAAGAAGTTATAAATCTTGGAATTACATTTCTTAGAATCCTTTCACCTTTCTTCATATTCATGCTTATAAGAAATATATTCAACGGATTCTTCAGAGGAATAAAGAGACCTGACATTTCTATGTCAATAAATCTGGCAAACAGTTTCTTGTTTAAAATCCCTCTTGCATACTTGCTTGCTTTTATTTTGCATATGGGCCTTCTCGGTATATGGTGGAGTTATCCTGCAATGATGACCGCAACAGTCCTCTTAGCTTATTACATATTCTCAAAAATTAGGAGAAGGTTAAAGAGAGAACAGGTAAATATCGAAAGCATAAAGCTTGAAGGTGAAGAGGAGAGTCAGATATTAAGCGAAGAATAGAACTGATTACAAAACCAGAATTAAATTATTATCTGATTTAGAAACATATAAAAAGAAAGAATATCCTTCCTGACAATTGCGGGGCTGTAGTATAACTTGGCTAGAATCCCAGGTTCGGGGCCTGGTGGTCTGGGTTCAAATCCCAGCAGCCCCATACTTAAAATACTAAAAATATCATTCCATCTTCATTTTCATCACTCTCTTTTTCGATCAAACCTTTCATAAAGGTTTAGTTATCATATCACAGCAGCCCCATGTTATTATACAA
>CAYLQB010000059.1:0-4927 GCA_964385745.1 uncultured Methanosarcinales archaeon | reverse complement strand
ATTAACAAACTTTATTATTGTTAGAATATTATTATAACAATTATAATAACATCACTAAGAATATGTCATTGAGAAAAGAAGCATTCCATAATAAAAGACATTATAAATAATAAAAGGCAATACAGACCTTATGAATATTACAAAGAGGTGAAGGGTTTACATGAAAAAGAGTATAATTAACATAATAACGATACTGCTTGTTATATGGATGTTCTCATCTTTAATTGCATCTTCATTGAGGATTAGCGGCTTCAACGGAAACACAGCAGTGATAAATATTAATGGGGAAATCACAGAGGACAATCCATTTTATGCAAACAATGTTAACCCTGATGATATTGTCACGCTCCTTGACAAAGCTGAAGAATTACCAAATATAAAAGCAGTCCTGCTTGTCATAAATTCTCCGGGAGGAGCGCCTGTTGGTTGTGAAGAGATTGTCAAAAAGGTCTCATCAATGAATAAAACAACAGTTGCTTTAATCAAGGACACAGGTGCATCTGGTGCTTACTGGATTGCATCAAGCACCGATTTTATAGTCGCAAGCAAAGCATCTATTGTAGGTAGTATTGGAGTATATGCCTCTTACCTGGAATTTACCGGATTGCTGGATAAGTACGGTATTTATTATAACCAATTGACTGCTGGAGAATATAAGGATATAGGAACGCCTTACAGAAATATGAGTGAAGAAGAAAAAAAGATATTCAATGAGAGATTAAAATTGATAGACACTTACTTTTTGAATGATGTTGCCGGCAGAAGAAATCTCAGCCAGAAAGAGAAGGAGAACATATCCAGTGGTTTATTTTATGTCGGTGAGCAGGCATTATCCCTGCATTTAATAGATAAAATCGGTGGCAAAAAAGAAGCATTGGAATACATAGAGAAAAAAATTGATGAAAAGCCCGTCTCAGTTGAGTTAAAAACAAAAAAAAGTTTCTTTGACAGCTTAACAGAAATGATTTCAAGACAGAACTTTCTCCTCGGTTATGGAATCGGCAGTGGATTAAAGACCAATCTGGTTTACAAACATCAGATATTAAGTTAAACATTACACAAATCAAATATAGAATTATAAGATTAAGAAAGAAACTGTTTTAGTTTGTTTTAATTTCGGGATTTTACATGCACTTTCTAATCCTCTTCCCTCTTAACCCTGCCTGGCTTAGCCATTCTCCCATTATCAATGCCTTCCTTTCCTGTTTCTACTTCTTGTATTACTACTCTTGCTTCTTCCATTTATTAGTTTATTCTTTCTGTTACTACTCTTCCACCTGCTCCTGCTTTTCGTGTTATTGCTCCTTCCCTTGTTTCTGCTCTTTCTTCTCTTCTCATTAATTTTGGATTTTATGTTAGCAGAAGCCATCTTCTGTCTTGCCTTACCCTTCGCTTTAGACAGAGAAACCTTTGGCTGTGCCTTAAACAATATAAAGAGAGAGATAAGAATAACAAAGAAAGTAACAATATGCATAACTGTAAAACCATAGAAAACTCTTGGCTCTATCCTGAAGAATTCACATATGAACCTTACAATGGAGTATAGGATTAAATAAAGCAAAAACTTTGCTCCGGGAAACAGATTAAGATTCCTATTGAACAACATTATTTTCTTCTTGTTTCTTAAATGATGAAGATAAAAAAAGATTGTAAGATCGAGTATTGACTCATACAACTGAGCAGGATGTCTTATGCCTCCCATATAAGTTATCCCCCAGGGAACATTTGTTAATGAACCATAACAACAACCGTTAAAGAAACATCCAACTCTACCTATGGCCTGGGCGAGAGGAATATAAACAGCGAAAACATCCAGATATTCTTTATAATCCAATTTTCTAATTTTAAAATACAGGATAAATGCCAAAAAGCCAAACAACAAAGCACCTGGAAGGTCAAGACCCCCACCTGGAAAATTCAGTATTTGTAGTAAATGTTGAGAGTAAAAATCCCAATGGGAGAAAACATAAAACAACCTGGCACCTATTAGAGCAGAAGGAATCAGAACAATTAGTGAGTTAATTATTTCCTGGCTCTTATTTCTGTTCTCTTTCATAGCAAGCAGGAGAGCAGTAAGGACTCCTAAACTGACGAAGAAACCCCAGGAATAAACAGTAAAAAAGCCCACATGGAGCAGTACAGGTATTCTGTGATATATAATCATATGACTCCTATAAAATAACAGATTTAAAAAGGTTTCTATTTGTTTAATCGTACAAGTTAAAAAGTTGACTGTAATTTATGTTTATTACATTAAGGTTTCTAAAAAAGTTTATAAGTGGGACTTTGTTTTTATCAGATATGAGCGAAAGATTTTTGGTCATTAATTTTAAGAATTATAGGAGTAGCATTGGAAGCAGGGCTGTAAAACTTGCTATGATGATTGAAGAAATCTCTTATACATATATTAAGAAGGGAAAGAATAAAATTGAGATTTTCCTGGTAGTCGAGCCGGGTGATGTCTTTAAGGTCTCACACACATCATCTTTGAAAGTATTCAGTGTGGCTGACCCTGTCGACTTCGGGAGGCATACAGGGGCGATCCTTGCAGAGGATTTAAAGGACAACGGCAGTTATGGATTGTTAATAAATCACTCTGAGAATAAGCTCAGTTTTGAGGGAATCAAATTTTTAGTCATAAAAGCGAGAACTTTAAGATTAAAATCAATGGTATGCTGCAGGAACTTAAAAGAACTGAAAAAAATTGTTAAACTAAAACCTGACTTTATTGCAATAGAACCTGAAAAATTAATAGGAGGGAATTTATCTGTTTCAAGGGCGAAACCAAGATTAATAAGTAAAGCTTATGAGATTACAAGCAAATCAAAGATTCCCCTGCTCTGTGGAGCAGGAGTTAAAACAGATGAGGATGTTGCCAAAGCCATACAACTTGGCTCAGCAGGTGTTCTGGTTGCATCAGGGATAGTCAACGCTAAGAATAAGAAAAGAGCACTTAAAACAATACTGAAAGGTTTTTAAGAATAAACTGAATAAATGACCCTCTGAGTTCTGATAATATACACTAAAATAACAAATTTCAACAGAAGAATTATGCGTTAACATTCATGTATACATATTCAACTCCATAGGGCTTCTTGTTTCCATTATCATCAGAGTAGGTTACATTAACCAGAATACTATAAACGCCATGTTTTGTCCCATACCATGGCTGAACAGTGACAGGCACTCTTTCATGTGAATAAGAATCAATTTCAACAAATTGCCTCGTCAGCGTACGTATATTAGATAAGTCCGTTATCTCTTTATGGTCCTTTGAAAAACCCTTATTTACTTTAATACCAACATTAAAGTCCTTTTTATCCTTAAACTGATTATTAATAACTAAAGTATAAACAACATATCCTCCAACATGAGTTTCTTTTCTGTTAGTGCCGATACATATTGGCTGTGTAGAATCACAAGACATTGTTTCCAATTGGGAATAAAACTTATTAACAGGTGTCTTCGTGATATCATTAGATGTTCTAAAAACGCTTCTTGCAAAATACAGACCGAGTGATAAGGCAGATAAAGAGAGTATGAGCATAACTATAAAGTTTACTGACAACTCAATACCTTTTTTATTTTTAACACGATAATTGAATCTTTTATTTTCAGGCATAAAATCTCCCCCTAGCAAACTTTTATCAATTCTCTCAATCACTTGATTACAATTCCCCTGCTATCTGTAAAAATTTTAACATAATAAAATAATGTCCTCAATTCAGACCTGCAGATTAAATGAATATCCAGAGGCATCTAAGCTTAATACCAACACTTTTCAGATTCCAATTAAGTCAACAATTTAAGCTAACCTTCAGTGAGTTAACAACTTAGATTTCATTTAGTTTTTTCCTTTTCGCATCATTTAAGAATGTCACTCCAAAAATGAAGAGTAACAGTATTAAAGCACCTATTATCATATAATAATAACCCAATTTTACTGAGCGTTCAAGCATGTTGTAAATGCCGAAAGCCATTATTAGAAATCCAACCCAGAGGAATTTATCCAAAACAAGGAGAGTTATTTTGAACTCCTCATCCCAGCTTAATGTCCTTGGAATTTTACCCGGACGAACAATCTTATTCTTCATAGATTAAACCTCTCATATTCATTTTAAACAATTACTAACTTATTTACTATGCCCTCTACTTCTGGACAGTTATTCTGAATTCTTTCCTCGCATATTCCTGACCACTAGTAATGGGGTCTTCAATAATCATAGCACAATAGTAAATACCTTCTGGTGCTGATTTACTAACATGAACTTCAATCGCCCGGACAGCATTATCCCCTGGCTTAATAGTTATGCCTGCTTGACCAACCTTAAAAATAATATTGTTTCCAGGGTCCCCTTCTGTTGAAGAATAGCATTTTAATACTGATTTTTTAACTGTCCATTTACCTGTTTCATCTATGTCACCATTCCCATCAACGAAGAAGGTCTTAGATTGGGATAACTCATTTCTTATGGCAAAATTTAGGACATCCTTATCTCCTGGAGCAAGAGTTAAATATTCATTTTCGAAAACTACCCTCTCGTTTGAGTTTTTAAGTTTTTGTAGTAAATCAGATTTTACTGTATCACTTACTTTTACAAAAGAACTGCTTGCTCTTTGAAACATATTTCTTATAAAAACAAGTCCTAACGATAAGAGTGTAATGGCGAATATCAAAATAACAATACTGTTAACAGAAAGTTCAAGTCCTCCTCTTTTGTGCTTTATCACACTTCTAAGCTTAAGATTCCTCATAAAATCACCTCTCTCCTGGGTAAACACCTATTTTAAACATCAAATCCGGCTAGTTATTGATAGACATTACTAACACATAACATATAACAATAAAGATATTAAAAAGTATGTTAGTATAGTTTTTATAATATATTAAGTTTATAAACTTTTCGATTATTTTAATAATACTTTG
>CAYLQB010000058.1:0-4981 GCA_964385745.1 uncultured Methanosarcinales archaeon | reverse complement strand
TGACATATTCTTAATGATGTTATTATAATTGTTATAATAATATTCTAACAATAATAAAGTTTGTTAATCTTTATTAATTAATCTTTGCCCCGCAATATGGGCAAAATTCATACCCCTTCGGAACTTCCCTCCCGCATATTGGACAGAGAACCTTGTCTTTTGCATAGCCGAGCCATTTCCTGTGGTATCTGTCAGCTTCTTTCTCATGTTGTTTAATTAGTTTCTTATGCTTTTCTATCTCAGGTTTGCTTTTAATATACTTTAACAGCTTATAATGAGTTTCTGCCAGGGACCTCTCCTCTTCTTCTTTCTTCTTGTAATATCTAATTTTTCTGTGTCTTATATAATTTTGCATGCTTGCTTTTATAATTCTTCTCTTTTTACCAAAGGCAAAAGACAGCATAAAGAGTATTACTATTATGTAAGCACTTATTCTTATTGATTCCAGAAATTTTTTCTTATAAACGCATCTGTGTTCTCTTGCCTCTTTAAACCGACTGCAGTTTATTTCTTCACAGGTGTGGTTTCCAAATACTTCATTGTCTTTACATTCGAGAAAAATACATTTATGCTCTTCGCAGACCTCATCGTACTTGCAGTCATTATTATTACAGCATTCATACTCCCTGCATGTATGATTAACAGGATGAGTGCATCCTTCACAACTTAAGTTAAAGCAGAGGTTGGTGTTACAATAACGGTTATCCTCACAGTCAAAATTTGTTTTGCAGTGTTTAATCGGGTTGGGCATTATTGTAATGTTCTTAAACTCATAACATATCATATCCTTTGTGAGGTTCCCGCTCTGGTTTGATATAATCAAAAAGCAGGGCTTGAACTTAAATATTACTGACTTATCTAATTCAGGAATAAAACTGAATGAGAACTCTCTTGTTTCTCCACTCTTAATCTCTGCCCCTCTCATACTGTCGAATTCATTTTCTTTATAGTCCCTCAGTATTATTTTGTTGATATCGAGCGTTTGAACTCCTTCATTAGTTACGCTTATATTTATGTAGGCCTTGCTCCCTTCAAGACAATAGTCATTATCACATGAAGTTTTTATTGTAAAACCAGCTTTTACTGGTTTTGATAGAATTAAGAGTAAGGAGCTTATGATAAATAAGAAAGTCAGTGTTATAATTAAGTTTTGATAAGTTTCATTTCTCTTTCCTCTTTTTAAGTCCTGTCTCATCTCAACACAATCTTCTCCATAGTTCTTATTCTTAACAATCTTTCAGTTAATCTTTGCTTTGTTTTGAATATGAAGTATATATCTATGAACCACCATATTACAAAGGGCAGTATTGGAAAGAATACAATGTTTTTTAGGATACACTGAGTCAAACTCAGCTCTTTTCCTTTATTTGTTTCAACGAATAAGCCGGTTAGCATTTTTCCAGGTGTCTGCTGAAAGAAAAATTCAAATATAACAAAGTAAGTGATTATCAGCAGTGATGCTGTAATTATACTTGAGTAAACTTCTGGTGCGAAGGCAGACGAACTCAATTGTGAGGCAGATCTTATCGATTCTATTACACTAAAGTTCCTCCTGAATGGAGATATAACTATGACATCTATAATAAGCAAATCAATAAGAAAGGCCAGAAATCTTGTTAGGGGGGATGCCTCCTTTATTGTGATTTCTCTCTCTGTTAATCGCTTTAATAGGTCCTCAGCATTTAACCTGTTTAATGATTTTCCATCGTCCCATATGCCTGTTGTTTTTCTTTTAGAATACCTGTTTTTGTTTTTGCTGTGCCTGCGATTAACAATTCTTATCTTTTTATTGGTTATCTTAATATTTGGATTTCTTTTTGATTTTTTTAGAAATAGTCCTGTATCCCTCTTTTTTGTACGATTAGGCATAAGAAATAAAATCAAGTTTTAATATAAAAAACTTTGTTTTCTGTTGTTATCATTCTATCTTCTCTTAACTGCATATTTTGTTTCTCTTTATTTTATACAGACCCTGCAGGGTTTATAACCCTTTTTCAATGCTTCTTCCTTTGTCGAGAAGTAAACTCTGTTTCTTTTGCTTATTCTCTTACCTATCTTACATTTTATTTTGTGAAAGACGGTTCCTTTTTTTGAGGCAAAGTATTTCTTTACGGGCTTCTTTACATTTGCTTTTGATATCTTTTTCTTTTCTGTGTATTTTTCTATCTTCTTCTCAGCACTCTTTAGAATCCTGGCTTCTCTCTTAATTTCTTCAGCTCTTTTCTCCCTCGTAGTTCTGTGTGGTGTAAAAATTGTTATTAAAATTAAAGTTAAGGTAATTGTTCTAAACCAGAATCCTGCTCTGAATACAATCAGGTAAATAAGGAAAATATTAACAACGATGAATGTGGTAAATTCTAACCATTCAGATAAGCCCCATTTTTTCTTTTTGGAGATACTTAGCAATGAAATGTTTGCTATTAACAGAACGATTATAAGCAACCATCTAAATAAAAGAGTGTATGCTCCGAGTTTCGGTTTTATTATACTGGACACTATAAAAATTCCAACTACAACCATAGAGACAAGCAGATTTAACATTCTTTTTCTATACATATTCCCACCGGGTTTTAAGAATTATCCGGAATATATAAATCTTTTGGAATTACCTACTTTAAAATGAATAAAGACCTCTATAAACTGTTACTTTTAACAGAGGTGATGCTATGTACTGTTCTGGTCTATAATCTTCTTAATCTTTTAAGTCCTGTATGAAATTAAAATAACTTTAATATAGGGAAACTATTGAGGTTACCAAATATTCTATATTTAAGGACCTTACAAACCTGAAGGATATGAGCTCTGATTTAAACATTAAGGTAATTAACAGTTCTTCCTAAGGTTCTCAAAGCATGGGGACTTAAAGCAGATAATACAAAAGTAAAAAGTAATGGAAGTAAAAGAGAGATTAAGTTAACTTGATATGTAAGGATATGTCTAGAGTAGAAATCTGGAATACTAGCTTATGCAGAGTTAATTTTTATTTTTCTTTTTCTCAATTTATAGAGGACTGTATTTATCTAACCAGGATTCTCTTTATTAGAATTCGTCGAGTTCTTGCAGTCCTTTTAAATATCCTCTTTTGGATAAGTATTGAATCTCAGACCTTCTGTACTTAAAAACAATATCCCCTTTTTTGTCTCCACCGTACTCCCACGGCTCCACTATAACAGTGTCGCCAGGTCTTACCCACAGGAATCTCTTCAATCTGCCTGGAATCCTGCATATTCTCTCCTTATCATCCATACACCTTACTCTGACTCTTGAAGCACCGAGGCGCTCCTCAACTATACCCAAAACTTCTTTGTCATGGAGTAATCTTATCCTAAAAGGGGTTTGAGTATTAGAATTAGAATGACTGTTGCTCTTTTTTTTCTTTTTGTGATACATACTCTAAAAGATAAGCAAATATTTTATAAACCTTTTCATTTTAATTTATCTGTATACAGATGATACATAAATCAGGAACTAAACAAAAGAATAAAGTTAATCAAAGAAGAACTCCAGAAGTTAAAGCAGGTGTTAAAGCAATTGTTAAGGCAGGTGCTATAGTAAGCAAAAGCAGAAATCGCTTAAGAAGTAAGGATTTAATACAGAATCATAACTTTAATCTGTTTCTTATAACATTGCTAATCATTGCTGACCAGTTTATTAAGCTTATGTTCAGGCAGGGAAGAATAAAGTATTCATCAAAATTTCTGGATTTAACATTGACAAAGAATACAGGTGCCCTTTTTGGGGTAATGCAAAACTCTTCTCTCTTAATAGGTTTTGCATCTTTAATTATCATCGGCTTATTGATATATTATTATGAGGAACTTGCTGATATCCTAGAACAGAAAGTAATTTCACCTATGAAAATTAGGTTGAATAAAAAACTTAGATTAATATCTCTAGACCTTATTATATCCGGGCTTATCTCAAACGCCTTCGATCGTTTTATTCTTCACTATGTTACTGACTTCTTCTGCTTGAGTTTCTGGCCCTGCTTTAACCTGGCTGATTCTTTGGTAGTTATAGGTATTATACTCTACTTATACTCTCTTATTGTATATAAGAAGACAACTGTAGGAAAGGGGTAATATTTATATACTAAGATGCTTTTTTATGAGCTTAATACATTAATTTGATTTAGTTAATTGAATTTCCCCTAAGAGGTTGCTTTGTATGAAAAAGAAACGAGCGAGCAGGGTTCATAATACACCCGTAACTAATCGTATACATAAATCTCTCCTTATCCTATCAGCAGTTATTTTCTTATCGTTATTTACCGGTTCTAATATATACCAATTTAATTTTAGGGCCATTGCATACAGTGTTAATTGCACTGTCGCAGGTATTGATGAAAATTCAAATTACGCCTATGTTCAGGGCATTGACACAGTTTATTATAACAATGCTTCATCAGATAGTTTTACTGTTAAGGTTAATGCTTCAACAGATGATACAGGTGGCATTAATAAAACGACTTTTCCAGATACTGTCTCTGCGGGTGGAGATGATACGACTTCTCCCTACAATTGGACTTATACCTGGGACAGTGCGGATACCAGTAATTATGCAAATGCTCAGGTGACCTGCCTCGCCTATTGGGGTGACACTAACACTTCCACATTCAATGTTTACTATGACGGTACTGCTCCTGTAACATCTGATAATTCTGATTCAAACTGGCATTCATCTGATGTTACTGTTACTCTAAGTTGTGATGATGGCTCTGGCTCTGGATGTAATAAAGTTAGTCATTGTGTTGATACTTCTGGGTCATGCACTCCAACTGGTTCTGATAGTCCTCCTTTGGATGTTGTGGTTGGTTGTTCTGCAGGTAGCACCTGTCTTTATTATTTGAGGTATAACAGTTCTGATAATGTCAATAACATTGAATCAATTAAGACATCGAATCAGATTAAGATTGATAAAGAGGCACCTGTTACTAGTGCTTCTGGTGTTTTGGATAATGGTTCTTCTTATGCTTTTGGTT
>CAYLQB010000057.1:0-5150 GCA_964385745.1 uncultured Methanosarcinales archaeon | reverse complement strand
TACTTTCGCTAAAACCATCAATATCATCCAGGTTATGTAGAAAACCATTCTTTCCGTTAATAACCTGAAGTCCTATACCCCCGACATCAGATGCGACAACAGGTGTCTCTTTATACAGTGCTTCTGAAACTGTCAATCCGAAACCCTCTCTCAAGGATTTTTGTACCACGACAGAAGATGCTCTCTGTAAACAATTAACGAGTAAATCATCTCTCCTGCAAATAATTTTTATATCTCTTTTGTATCTGCTGTTGTTCACAAATTTCTTTAACCTTTCTAAAATTAAAACACTCTCAGGATCATCAGATGCTGAATCACCAAGAAGAACAAGCTGGCAATTAAACTCACTTCTGACCTTTTCAAATATTTTTACAACTCCTATCGGGTCTTTCCATTTATCAAACCTGGAAATTTGAGATATGATAGGTCTATCAAGAGGTATGCCATATTTACTCAGATAAGATATAACTGTATTGCTGTCAAGCTCTCTGTTCTTTAAAGTTAAGGGGTCTATTGCCGGATGAATAATACTCTGGGGAATATTAAGGTCTTTCTTTTTGTACTTATCCAAAGAAACAATGATGTGGTCATACTTTTGTATAAATGTTTTTATGTAATTCCAAACAGGAGGATAAGGGTCAGAGGCATCAATGTGAAGGCGAAATATCCAGGGCTGATTCTTTTTGTAAAAATTAATCAGAGGCAATGGCTGTGGGTCATGTATAATTACTAGATTATGGGAATTAATATGTGTGAATTCTGAGAATCTCTCATTTGTTTCATAATAAATTTCTTTCTCAATATTGGATAAATTAACTTCTTCTCCCTGTAATGCATTATGAATCTTTTTGGTAATCGTAAAAAAATTGTGCCTTCCCTGCAGAATTCTCCAACCAACAGGTATACCCAACTTGTTAAATAAGGGTATTATGCTATTAAGCATCTCAGCAACCCCCCCACCCTGAAAAGTTGAGCTTATGAAAAGAATATGTTTGTCAGCAAGCTTTTTAGCTTCTTCAACAATTTCATGTACTTTCTCCTTACCTATAATATCTTGGTAATTAAGAAGCGTGTATTTCATATGGGATTAATTACAAACCAAAGGGATTTATAAATCTTATGATAGGACTTTGGTATTGACGGATGAATAAATTTAGAAAACTTTTTAAACCATCCCTATTCCCCTGCTCTTATTATGAAGATTCCAAAAACAGTCAATAGATACTGCCCTTATTGTAAGAAACACACTCCTCACACAGTTGTTATAGTTAAGAGGAAGCAACCGAGTAGTTTAAGCTACGGCTCTAAAGTTAGGGCGAGAAAGAGAGGCAGGGCAAGAGGTTCTGGTAGTTTGGGCAGGTATTCAAAGCCAGCTGTCAGTAAATTTAAGATGGCGGGCAAGAAGCAGACAAAGAAAACAGACATAAGATACAAATGCACTGTCTGCGGGAAGATGCATACTCAAAAACAGGGAATAAGGACCAAGAAATTAGAATTAGTTTAAGAGCAACAATTAGAATAAAGAGTTTTTATAATTCTAAAATAATGCATTGGGCAGGGTTTCCATAACACCTTAATTCAAGTGAATCCATAACCTCTAAATGGGTCCATGATTTCTGTTGCATTTACATATTGGTATAATCCAAAGAAGCTCTTTATAAACGCCTGTAAATCCCTCATTTCCTTCCAGAGTTCATCCCTGTAATCCTCCATATTTTTCTTCATTAAATATTGGAGAAGATAGTTCGTGAATGGCTTCATTATCTTTGACTTTTCCCATTGATTTTTATAATCAATCTCAACTATGCCAGATATATGGAATGTAAATTCTCCATTATACGCCTTATACTTCTTGCCTTTCCAGACAACCTCAACCTTCGATACAGCGATACCTATAAAATCAACATTCATCTTATATCTTATTTGAGAATTAATTTCTTTAAGTAATCTCCACCATATGTTGTAATTCCAAAGCTTACCATACTCATTAACATAGAACATCGTTTCTATATCCCCCTCTTTATCGACCTTAGAATAAGCTGCCTTCCAATCGTTCTCAACAACCCAATTATGCATCATCTCATATAAAGCAGGAATTACACATATATGCTTATACCTGGTCTCTTCCATAGGTATTTTAATTGTATACATAATATACTAAAAAATATACTAATTTATAAATGTTTTGTAAGTTGATAATATTAAAATATATTAGGTAAATGGTATCAGGTAAAAGATTTAGAACAGAAAAAACCTAAAGTAAACAACAAAAAATTAAGGAATAAAAAAAAAGCAAAATAAAAACAACAAGAATTCAGTACTATTTCATCTTTTTATGTGAAGCAATATTACTACAGTACTTATAGGCGGATTCTGCACTCAAAGCACCTTCTGCACAGGCAGTTATTATCTGCTCTAACATATTAGAACCTGTTGTTACATCTCCTGCAGCAAAGACGCCCTTAACATTTGTTTCCATAGCATCATTTACCACTATATAACCCCTTTCGTTTGTTTCAACTCCCAAGTCCTTAGTTAGAACAGTATTAGGCACCCCTCCAATCTCAATAAACAATCCATCTGCTTTAACATTCTGCCCTGTATCCAAAACAAGTTCCTCTAATTTGTTAGAGCCATTTAATTTTATAACATTTGAATTGTAGATAATTTCAATCTTCTCATCTTTGAGTACTCTATCAACCAAAACAGGTTCTGCCCTTAATTTATCTCTTCTGTATATAATATAAACCTTCTTGGCATATTTAGACAGGAGCAACGCCGCCTGGGCAGCTGCATCAGAACCACCAACAACACCAACAATTTTATCCTTATAAAAGGTAGCGTCACAAACAGCACAGTAACTTACTCCTTTGCCAAGGAAATCTTCTTCTCCAGGAATCTGCAATTTTCTCCTTTTCGTACCTAAAGCAAGAATAACTGACTTCGCAGTATACTCATTGTTGTCAGAGTCAGCCACGAGAAACTTATCACCCTCTTTCCTGATGCGAACAACAGTGCCCTGTTTAAACTTGGCACCTAAACTGACCGCATGATCTTTGAATTTTCCCATTAATTCATAGCCAGTTATCTTCCTAAAGCCAGGATAATTCTCTACTTCTGATGCATCTGCTGCTAAGCCACCACTCACCTCAGCAATAATGAGGGTCTTCATCCTATATCTGACAGCATAAATTCCCGCTGTAAAACCAGCAGGACCACCTCCTACAATGATAAGGTCATACTCCTTATTCTGGGGTTCGGGCTCTTCCTTTGTCGAATTTATCCCGGAAACATTAAATTTCAACTCAGACATAATATCACCTGAGTAAAGGCGAGTATAACCAATATTTAAAAGTAGTGGTCTATGCATAAAAGAAATGAGGAAAATCACAATTAAAGATGATAAAGATAAAAATGCGGCTGCCGGGATTTGAACCCGGGTTACGACCTTGGGAGGGTCGTGTCATACCACTAGACTACAACCGCTTGTAAGTTAAAAGCAGGACATAAATATAAAAATCTTTCCAAATGGCTTCTGTTGTCATTACGCAAACCTCTGCATTAAGTTAATATAATTCTAACAAAAACCCTTAAATAGTAGTTATTACTAAATTATATTGGGGTGTTTTATGGGAGGAAAAGAAGTAAGGATAACTTATGATACCTTATTTGAATTATTAAGGAGAGAGAAGGAAAAGAAAGAACTGCAGAAACTGGATGCCAGTTTCTTCAAGGATGTCTTATCTTACTTTAAAGACAAGCAGGAGATACTTTCAAAAATCGATTCCTATTCAGAAGAAGAAGCAGACAGGATAAAAAGCCAGATTCATAACGCCAAGAGATTACTCAAAGGAATATACGATAAGAGAGAGCAGAAAATTATAGAGAAGGCAATAATTAAAGCGAGGACAGGTTCCAATATAATAACGACAGAGAACATGCTTGATGAAGAAAAAGTCCTCTTCAATGAACTTATTTCTTTACTTTCAAGATTTAGGAAAAATCTGCTTGTGGAATTACTCAATGGAAGAGAAATACATGTTGAAGTCAAAAAAGAAGAAAAAAAAGAGAAAGCTAATAGGCAGATTGTAAGGTTTCTTGATTATATTCCAAAATTTGTAGGTATTGACGGTAAGGTTTACGGACCTTATGCAAGAGAGGAAGTCGCTGTCCTTCCATCATCCATTGTTAAGCTTCTCCTGGATAATGAAAAAGCAGAGGTCATTAATGAGGAAGAAAAGAAACAAAAAGAAGATAGTTAATCCTTGCAAAAGCAAAAATTCAAAAATTTTATAAAGTATTTAAATGCCCTTTCTTCAAACAGGTATAACAACATAAACAATATTAATACAATTATTAATGCAATTGAAAAATTGCCTCCGTAGCTTAGTAGTTATAGCGGCGGACTTGTAATCCGCAGGTCGGGGGTGCGACTCCCCCCGGAGGCTTTTCTATAAAAGTGGAGTGTCCCAGCACAAATTTATAAATCCCGTCTATAAATCATATGCTCTTTATTAAATCCTTGGGAATATCACAGAGTTCTTTGAGCATGATTCATCATATTCTGCATGAGGTTCATATTCTAAAAAGAATATCTTATTTCAGTCCTTACTTCACTTTATTTATATTTCTTTAAGAAGACATTCACTTTGATAAACTTATTTCTCATCCCTGTTAATCCTGTTAAGTTAATCGTGTTAAGTTTGCCTAAATATTATTTCCTGACCATCTCTTCTATTTCTTTCTTCATTTTCTTTTGTATATCTTATCATGGTGCTGCAAATCTTCAAACTTTATTACTCTCCTGCTTTTGTCAACACTGAATATGAGAACAAAATGGCTGTCAATGTGAACTCTTTTAAACCCTTTCAGGTTATAGCTCAGATTTTTGTAATGATTGGGGTCTTCGCTATTAATAACCTCATCAATCTTACTCAATACTAATTCATACCTCTTTTTATCCCTTTTAAATAATTTCCTTAGAATCCTGATTAACTTATCGCTAGTTTCTAACTCATACTTTCTCAACTTCTTCCCTCAACTCAGCAATGCTTTTGAACTTCTTAAAGTTTCCCTTGTTAACCCTCAATAATTTTCGTTTGTACTCCGGTCTGAGCTCCGGTTCGAGGAGTTCTTTTCCATATTCATTA
>CAYLQB010000056.1:0-5334 GCA_964385745.1 uncultured Methanosarcinales archaeon | reverse complement strand
TATTTTTATGAATTCTGCAAGTTGGTTACAGAGTGGTATTCTTTTTATTATTTTTATTCAAATATTTTTATAGGGTTGTTACCCATGTGTTTATATTATATAATTGGGGGTGAATCAAGATGAATAAAGAAATTCAAGAATTAAACAAGAAAGCTGAGAAATATTCTAAAAAGATAAGACAGGTCCATTCTGAGATTGGTAAAATCATTGTGGGGCAAGAGGATATTATTGAAAAGTTATTGATAGCTCTGATTTCTGACGGCCATGTTTTAATAGAAGGAGTGCCAGGTTTAGCTAAAACATTGATGATTAAAACATTATCAGAATGTTTGGATTGCGGTTTTGTAAGATTGCAGTTTACCCCTGATTTGTTGCCTGCGGATATTACTGGAACAAAAATCTATGACCATAAAGATATCTCGTTCAAGACAATGAAAGGTCCTATATTTACAAATTTTGTTTTGGCTGATGAGATAAATAGGGCTCCTCCAAAAGTCCAATCAGCGCTTCTTGAAGCAATGCAGGAAAAACAAGTTAGCATTCAAGGAGATACTTTGAAACTAAATAAACCTTTCATGGTTCTTGCAACACAAAACCCTATTGAAAGCGAAGGAACCTATAAACTTCCCGAAGCTCAAGTAGACAGATTTATGTTTAAAATTCTTATAGGCTATCCTACCATAGATGATGAAACTAAGATTATAGAAAGATTTACCGAAGGGGTGAAACATTCTGTTTCAAAATTACTCTCTTCAAAGCAGATTTTGGAAATGCAGGAATTCAATCAAAAGATTTATGTTGATAAAAAAATAAAAGAATATGTTGCGGAAATTGTTGATGCAACAAGGCACCCAGAAAAATACGGGCTGGATATTAACGGGTATATAGAATACGGGGCTTCTCCAAGAGCATCACTCTGGCTGATATTGGCTGCTAAAGCGCATGCAATGGTTAATGGAAGGGGCTATGTCAAGCCTGAAGATATTAAGTCTATTGCATATGATGTGCTTAGGCATAGGATACTTTTGACTTATGAAGCTGAAGCCGAACAAAAAACAAGTGATGAAATCATAACAAAAATACTGGAAAAGATTAAAGTTCCTTAGAAGGTGATAAAATGCAAGAGACAAAAGATATCCTCAAACAAGTTAGAAAAATTGAAATTGTTACAAAACACTTAGTTGATGGTTTAATCGCAGGCAATTATCATTCAATATTTAAAGGACAAGGAATTGAATTCTCGGAAATAAGAGATTATCACCCTGGGGATGATATAAGGGCTATTGACTGGAAAGTAACTGCCCGTTTTGATCATCCTTTTATTAAGGAGTTTATAGAAGAAAGAGACCTGCATATTTATTTTGTGTTTGATTATTCCGCTTCAAACAGCTTTGGGAACCTTATTGAGAAAAGAAGAAAGGCCATTGAGCTTACCGCAACATTAATGTTTTCAGCAATGAGAAATAATGATAATGTTGGATTGTTTATATTTACAGAAGACATTGAGAAATTTATACCTGCCAGGAAGGGAAGAAGACATGTCCTTAAACTAATTAGCTCATTAGTTTCCCATCAATCGCAAAGCAAAAAAACAAACTTAAAAAAAGCGCTTTCTTATGTATCCAATATAATAAAAAAGAGAAGTATTGTTTTTATCCTATCTGATTTTTATAATCAAGATTTTACACAACCCTTAAAGATTCTGAAAAAGAGGCATGATGTAATTGCATTAAGGGTTAATGATACCCGGGAAACAGAAATCCCAGATATTGGTTTGATTCAATTAGAGGATGAAGAAACAGGAGAACAATTGCTTGTAGATACTTCAGACAAAAGTTTCAGGGAGAATTATACAAAACTTATGAATAAGGAAGAGGCAAGATTAAATCACATATTTAATAAAAACAAAGTTGATACAATAAGTATTAACACAGACATGCCTTACGAACTTCCCCTAAAGAAATTTTTTAAGATAAGACAATCAAGAGGGGTGAGATAATGGATGGAGAAAAAATAAAATCTGAGGATCTCATAAAACACAAAACCAAACGAAATGTATTAATAAGATTTTTATTGGTGCTTCTTGTGGTCATAGTTTATTTTGCATTTGCAATAGGCAAATTTGGTTTAAGTGATGGTTTTTTAGTTACTCTTCTAACATGGTCCTTATTTGTTTTTGGAACTCCAATTGCAGATGCGGGTTTTTTGCTTGATTTTCCAGTAAGGATAATTACAAAGATTAAGATGATATACTCAGAGATATTCGTTTGGACAATTGCAACAAGCTTAAACTTGTTTGCTTTATTCTTCAATCCTAATGTTTACCAAAAGACTCTTTTATTAAAACTACTTTCGCATATTCTTACAAACCCGTTTCCATACTGGTTAATTATAATCCTCTCAGGATTTGGAACTTTTTTATCAGTTTATTTTGGTGATGAATTGCTAGATGTAACATTACATAGTGAAAGAGAGAAATATAAAAAACATAAAAGAAAACAGGTCTGGATTTTAATTATCTTTATAATGGTTTTAATTATTTCAATTTATTATTTTCTTTTAAATGAATTGGGGTTAACATTATAATGGCAGGATTCTCATCACCCTGGGTTTTAGTATTC
Source organism: uncultured Methanosarcinales archaeon (assembly GCA_964385745.1). GTDB lineage: Archaea > Nanobdellota > Nanobdellia > Woesearchaeales > WAPY01 > CAYLQB01. Next base: position 2,713 of record CAYLQB010000056.1, on the reverse strand, counting down.
TTAGCTTTCATCCCATTTCTTTATTATTTTTATAAAAAAATCATTCAAAAGAAGAAGAAAGACGCAATTAAATTCAGCAACATCGGATTTATCAAATCTGCCTTAGGCGATAAGAAAAAATCAAAAAGGAATGAGTGGATGTTTTACCTTTCCCTTCTTGTTCTGGTCTTTATGATAATCGGATTTTCAAATCCGCATATACCTTTAAAACAAACTAAAGAGGGGGTAAATGTTGTTTTAGTATTGGATGATTCAGGAAGTATGCAGGCAAATGACTATAAACCAACAAGATTAGAAGCTGCAAAAAGATCAGCAGAAATATTGTTAAAATCATTAAAGGAAAAAGATGATGTGGGTATTGTCATATTTGAATCAGGAGCAACAACTGCAGCATATTTAAGCCCTTACAAAGAGAAGGTCATTGAAAAATTAAGAGACATCAAGCAAAAGCAAGGCCGGACAGCAATCGGCGATGGATTGTCTTTAGGAATTGACATGGCAACATCCATCCCAAACAAAAAAAAAGTTGTTATTCTCCTTTCTGATGGGGTTAATAATGCAGGAGTGATATCGCCACAAGAAGCAATTAAATTTGCAAAAACTAATAAAATACAGGTTTATACCATTGGATTAGGCTCAGAAGGGAAAGTTGTTCTTGGCCATGACTGGTTTGGCAATCCGCAATATGCAGAACTTGACGAAGCAACGTTGAAGGCAATAGCAGAACAAACAGGAGGCAAATATTTCAAGTCAGTTAATGATAAAACTCTTGATGATATTTACAAGAACATAAGCCAGGATATTAAAAGAGAAAAAGAAGAGACAAATATCAAGGATTGGTTTTTCTTTGCAGCCTTAATTGCTTTTTTGGTTTATTTATATCTCACATATGGTGGGAGGAGGATAATACAATGAGATGGCAAAAAGGAATTGCTTTTATTCACGGAATTAATATGTTTTCTAATAATCAAATTAGTCAGGAAAAAATGTTGAGTTTATGTAAAAAAATAGAAAATAAAAATATAAAGATTTTACAAATTATCAAAACAGATAATCTTATTTTTAAAAAGAAAAACTACCATTATGCACAAATAGGAAGCTTAATCGAAAAGGTTTTGTCAAAATACTTTAACAAGAAAATTTTTGTAACAACAAGATGTTTAACAACATTAAAGAGATGTTTAAAATGAAAAATAAAAAATTGATTTCTGGAATCTGCACCATTTTTGGAATCCTATTCTTATTTATCCCGATAATAAATGCTTCATTATTAAACTCTAATGATATAACTTTCTCAGTTAACCAAAAAGATTATTATTTTAAGACAGGAGAGAACGCCATAATTCCCCTGAATATTGAAAATACTTATGGAAAACAGATTAACGGCATGTTAACTTATACTTATACCCGGGAGATTAATCAGGGAGGAATGCATATGTCCTCTTCAAATTCTCAATCAACTTCTCTCTCTGTTAAAGATGGTAAAACTACACAAGGCTTGAATTTTGGAACTTCTAACAGCCCTTCAGAATTGGACATAAGTTTAAAGTTTGTTTATACTGAAAAAGAATCAAGAGTTGTAAATCTTGATGGCATAAAGATTCATTTTGTTTCAGATGAAAACCAAAAACAAAATCAGCAGAATAAACAATCTTCATCATCAGAAGAATATACTCAATCTCAGCAATCTCAACAGTCTCAACAAGATCCTTTTTCTCAGATGCAACAAGAGATGAACAAAATGATGAATAATAATAATAATCAGCAGCCTCAAGATTCCCAACAGGCATTACAGAACAACCAAATGGCTCAGGATAGTTCTGCATTAAAACAACAGATGGAGAATCAGATTAAAGAACAGCAGGCAATGAAGCAAGAATTCCAGAAGCAACTCGCTAAAAATCAGAAGTTCCAGAAAGAACATCAAGAGTTATTAAACCAGGGATATAACTTGACAAACGCTAATTTAAATCCATCATCCAATAATACAGGAGATTTTGAATTAAATTACCAGAATAAAAATGGAGAACAAGCCTCTTTAAAAGGGCACATGGATAATGGAAAAATCCAAAACTTGCAGAAAGATACTCCTGAAAGCAGACAAAAAATGCTTAATCAATTACAGCAAAACAAACAATTTCAGGAATATCAAAAACAATTACAGAAACAGGGATATTCCCAACAAAATACAGAAGTTTCTCAAGAACAAGAAAAAACAGATGTAAAAGTCAATTACATAAATAAAAACAATGAAACGGCAACTATAACGGCAGATATAGTAAATAAAACCGTTCAAAATGTAAAATTACAAAAGTCAGAAAAAGAGAAGCAAAACCATTGGTGGATTTTATTGATTTTATTATTGCTTGCCGCATTAGGATTTTTTGCGTATAAACGATTCAATAAAAAATCCTCCTCAGATGTCAATGTTGCTGAAAAGAAAACAGAAAAGCCCTTTGATTACAAATCAGAGAGCATAAAATTAATAGAAGAATCCATAAAGTTATTCGAGCAAAAGAAATACAAAGATGCATATGGAACAGCGGGTCAGGCATTAAGATTATTTTTAAGCTATGAAAACAAACTAAATAAAGAAATTACAAATGATGAGATTCTCAACTATCTAAGAAATCATAAGCAAATGTATAAAGAAGCAAAGGAATGCTTTGATCTTTGTTCTTTAGTGGAATTTGCCAAGTATGAAGCAAATAAG
>CAYLQB010000055.1:0-5379 GCA_964385745.1 uncultured Methanosarcinales archaeon | reverse complement strand
TATGTTCAGAAGAAAGCAGATGTTGACTGGTTCTTCCAGGGCGGGCAAACATACTGTCCAGAGGCGCAGATTATCCCGACTGGTGATATGAAAAAACTCTATTGTAAGTCAAGAACTACTTCCCATCGAACAGGGAATTGTCCTTCATGTTATCAAAACAGTGCATTACACCGTTTTTCTAAATGTCCTTGGAGTTCTACTCCTGATGTTGGTTCTGTCATAATTGATAGATTGGACGATGCGAAGCTTGGTTTGGGTGGTAGGGATTATAGCTGTCTTGGTTTAAAAATAAAGACCTATGTTATATCAAGTAATTTAAAGTATCAGATTAATCTCGGGGTTCATACGATGAATGTGGTGTGTAATGGAACAACATCTTCTGGTCAGGACTTGGCAGATGTTTCTTCTTCTCCTGTGTTTGTTAAAGAACTTGATATTCCGGGCACTTTAACATTGGACTCTTCAACTTATCCTGCTGTTATGGATGATCTTACAGTGTGGTGTGTTTTTTGGCATGCCTGGTCAAATATTCAAGGACGCTCACCAAGTTCTCCAAATGGGTGTTTGAGAAATGGCAGGGCTTGTTTACCCCAGAGTTATTTCCCCAAAACATTAAGTCCAAGTTTCTCCAAGATAAAAATCAATGTTGCTAATCCAAGTATTTACCTTAATATTGTCAATCCCAAAATGGAAAAGGATACTTCAGGAGATGCCATTGTAAGTTTTAACCTAACCAATGTTGGCTCGAATAATGTGAGTGTTCACAAAATTAAGATACTTAACGGTAATGTAGAATATTATTATGACATAATAAAGCCCCTCCCTATTGGCAAAATAAATTCAGGTAATTCAGTCAGGATTATTTTGAAACTGAAGAAAAAGTTCTGTTCCCTTATTAACCTAAATAACTTAAAAATATCTGTAGAGTATCATGGAAGTCCTGAAATAATATGTCACGGAAGAAGAATTTATAGAACTATCTACTCTACCTTAACTATTCCTACCTATCCAGCACATAATTTAAAGGTGGGGGTTGTTAATTCGACAATTCCTGTTACTGATGTCCTGGATGTAGGTTCTTCTCTTAATGTTTATGAGCCCGAGCTCATTAAAGAAATTAACAAATATCTCAAGGAGTGTACTACACCAGAGTGTGTTATTCCAATCAACATATCAATATCGAATGATGCCTACCTTATCTTATCGAACTTTAGAGTCAGTTATTCTTCATGTCTGTTAAATAAAGAATTATTAGCCCATATATTATCCTGCTGGGAGCGTGGCAATTATGGCAAGGAGGATAGGGATTTTATGTGCTATCAGATTGTTGTTCCACAGGAATGTACAGGTATAAATATCAGTCCTGATATAATAGTTAACCTCTTAAAGGAACAGGACTTGTGCGATGTGATTGGGAATAAGGATTTGGGTTGTGGTAAATTAAATCAACTGGATATTGAAGTAAACCGCATTCTTAATCAGGGGGATAATATCCTCATTGAGTACAGAGACAATAAGGTTGTTGTTAGTTAATTTAAATTGGTTTTTTCTTTTGGCTATGAATTTTTACTTGACATACTTTCTCTTCCAGGTTACATTTAAATCTTTAATCCCTGATTTCTCGACTTTAAATTCTATGTTTGCAACAGATTTAGCCCCAAGTGCCTTCTGAACCATATAGAATAAGTTTGTTTTTTCTGTTAAACTTATTGTTCTCATTTTCGCATTGCATAACTTTAATTCCTTGCAGGCCTCGTCAGAATCTTTAAATTTATAACAGAGTGTTTTGCCCTCTTCTTCCAAATCATTATTTCCTTTTATATAAATTCTTTCGACACTGTAAGGGAAAATTATTTGTCTCGTCTCCATAGCATCGATTCCTGATAAACATACAGTATTCATCAACTCATATAACTGGTTAAAGCCCTCTGCTGCCTGGAGTTTCTCTTGGCTCTTCATATGATGAGCCATCAGCGAGTAAGCTGTTCCAAAGATTATCGCACCTATCAACAGCCCTGCGATTATCCACATCCATACTTCAACAGTTTCCATACATTCACCTTTAATGTTTAAATCTTTTAAACAGATAATATCCTCATTAACTGTTTGTCATTTGCCTAATCAATTACTACTCTCTGCAGGTCATAATTATATCCGATAGATACCTTGGAGCCGCCTGTGTAATCCACACTTGCGTTAATCTGATATTTGTTCCACAATTCATCATGTATTGTTGTTTTGTCTGGCCAGTTACAGCTTGAGGGAAATAATAGCACATAGCACGGTCCTCTGACTTCTCCCTGTATCCCTGCCTGATAACAGAGAGCCGCTTCTTTTATTATTTCGCTCTCAACACGACCACAATCTGTCACATTAATTCTCCAATTGGGTAAAACATGAGAACCCTCTGACTCGCAGGTCCCTGTTAACTTGCAGGTAAATCTGCTTGCATTGATATAGCCCTTCATTATCATTGAAATAACAACTGTTGTTACAATTAAAGCTATGAAAAATAGAAACACATAGTTGATGGCTAACTCAAAGCCCTTTTTTCTTTTCGGTCTTGTTTTTAGTTTCATCTTTTCACCTGCTGCTCTTCCATTATCTGCTTTGGTTTTATTGGCTCTTTGTATTTTTGCTTGTCTATGTCTTACTCTTTTTACTTCCTCTCCTTAATAACTTCCTCACTTATTAATTTTGTTCTTATACTGGTATTGTGGGAGGTGTGTTCATCGTTGTTATTACATCGCTTAACATAGGCCATATTATAAATACAGCGAGATAAACTAAAGCTCCCAGCATAACAAGCAGTATAATAATTTTTAGTGCCTTTACAACAGGACTTTGTTCCTTGCTCTTTTCATTTTTATTATCTTTATTATCCTCATATTTGACTCTAAGTGTAATTGTCTGTCCATCTGGATTATTATTGGTTTGAGCAATATCACTTCCTCTGTTCTGTGATGCTGTATTTAATGATTGCGTATTTACTGAGTTGTCTATTGTTTGTTTGTTTTGTCCAGCTTGACTGTTATTTTGACTTAGAGTTCTCTCTTTTGTTATTAACTGTCCTATTTCAAGATTGCTCATTTTTCTCAGATTTCCGAATAGGTCTCGCTCGTAAATCTCAAGGTTTGTTTCTGGAGTTTTTGAGATAAATGATTCTGCTTCTATAATACTATCAAATTCTTTATATATTCTACTATTTGTAACAACGAAGCTCATTCAACAATCACACTCCTCTTTTTACCATCATACCTTACCATTATATTTGTTCTAAACTTGATAGGGCTGTTAAATTGAATATTATTCTCTGTTCCACAGCCGAAATCAGAGTTTTGGATAATATGACACCATTTCCTCTCCTTAAGCATATCACTTATTGCTTTTTCATCAATTGGTTCTCTGAATTTATAATCTTTTGGAATGCTAAACTGTTCACAGATGAAACTTTCCTTCTTTTTTCCTCGGTCACCCCGGTTCCAGCAATCGATAATTTTATCCAAAAGGTCTGCTTTTAAATCATAATATTTGTATCTTACATTTATATTCCCTATTAAGAGTTCAGCATTCTCTGCACTGACATTTATTCTTATTTTACAGTTTCCGAGACAAAATAAATCTGGACGATTTAAACTGTTATTCAGTGCGCTTTTAAAATTTATTACCTTATGACTCCTGGTTCTGTTGAGTTCCTTTATATCAAAACTTTCATTGTAAATACCTATATTTATATTCTTTGCCGGAAGGTAATACTTAACTATTATACTGTCGATTCTTGCTCTGCCCGATGTTGAGTTTATAGTAAAATTTATCTTGCAGTCACTTTCACTGCAACTATTCAAAAAGTCATTTATTTTGGATGTGTTTAATTTTATTATTTCCTTACTTATACTCTCCTTTGAGAATTCTTTATCAGGATAATTTAATAAATAAACACTTATATTGTTTATTCTCTTATAATCTTTAATGAGCCATTCTGCAAGATTCTTAATAAATTTGTCATCATTATTTGAACTGCAGTATCTGTTAGAAGACCTGAATCCATAATGTCTTGCATTGCTGTCGAACAGAACCCTCGCTGTTCCGCTTTTGTCTATAAATGCCATGAGATTATTTCCATTGACCTTCAACATCGGTTTAATGCTGCTTCCTGTATAACTTATTTTAGAAGCATTATCTCCAAAACTTAACACTTCCACGTTGTTGAATATTGGATAATTTACGAATTGAGCATTATTTTTCTTTATGCAATCACTAGTTTTTACCCTGTCTCTCATATTGACCCCAAACTTATTCGCAATTTTGTTAACCCCTTCAGAGAATGAATTGTTAGCTCCACCTACAAGTGCGATACTGTGATTTGCCAGGTAATATTTGTAGATTTCATCAACTTCCTTTGAACTTAAATCACCTTTATATCCATTTATAAATATTACACTGTCATAATTTGATAATTCTTCCTCGCTGATGATACCTGATTTATATCTTGTTTCTATTGTAAAATTATCATTTGATAAAGAGTTTAAGTGAAGGTCATTAAATGTTTCACCAAGGACATAAATTAATATCTTCGCTTTCTGGGATTCCAGGGTAATAGTAAACTCTTCAACAGTTGCATTTTTGTTTATATTAACATAAAACTGTTCAAAATTTGCAAACCACACCTCTACCTTCATCCTTTATTCAAGTACTTTTACTCAAAAATTAAATACAAATGTTGAACGGATTCATATTACAGATTACACAAACCGGACAGGCAGTTGCTGATACAGCCGGCATGATGGCAGGCGATGGGACAGGAGTTCTACGCCTTTCATTTTTTTACCTTGCAATGAAAGGAGGTTGGATACTCGCCATCCTTGCTGTTCTTTCGATTATCGCTATCTATATTTTTATTGAGCGCTACCTTGCCATCACCAAAGGTTCCAAAGAAGAAAAGAATTTCATGAATAATATTCGGGATTTCATCCACGATGGAAGAATTGATTCGGCGGTTACACTTTGCAGGAATAATGACTCGCCCATTGCCCGAATGATTGAAAAAGGGCTTTCGCGTATCGGAAAACCTTTAAACGATAAAACGATCAAATATAAAGGTCGAAAAACAATTGCACCGTTGGATGCATATACAATTACAAAAAAATACGGTACATATACGGATCCGATTTACGGTATTAAAATTTTTAATGAATCAATTTCACTAAAACCAAAAAAGCCTAATGCGAATGTAAAAACTGTTTTTAATGGTAAAGTGATATATGCAGCAAATACAGCTGTACTAGACAATATAGTCATTGTAGAGCATAAAGATGGACTACATACTATATATGCAAATCTTTCTCAAATCGCACCAAATATAAAAAAAGGGATAAAAGT
>CAYLQB010000054.1:0-5416 GCA_964385745.1 uncultured Methanosarcinales archaeon | reverse complement strand
GGAATCTTTTAAAGAAAAGATAGATTTATAAACATACTATTTTCCCACTTTTTTAGGATAAGCCGGTTGTTTTTTGTTAGGTAAGTCGCAGCTTGCTTATACCGGAGGTGTTTTTTATGGCAAGAATGCATTCGAGAGCAAAAGGAAAAGCAGGTTCTGTAAAACCTTCTAAGCCAAGTTTGAGCTGGATGAGATATGAACCAAAAGAGATTGAGTTAGTGGTTGTTAAGTTGGCAAAACAGGGCTTATCATCTGCACAGATTGGTTTAACTCTGAGGGATTCTTATGGAGTTCCAAATGTTAAATTACTATGCAAAAAGAGCATCAGCCAAATACTCAAAGAGCATAAATTATCTCCTGAATTACCTGATGATTTACTTGCTCTTATGCAGAAATATGTCAGTGTCAAGAAGCATTTTGGAGAGAATAAACAGGATATGACAGCAAAGCGCGGTTTGCAGTTGACAGAGGCAAAGATAAGAAGATTAGTTAAGTATTACAAGAAGTCAGGAAGATTGCCAAGCGACTGGAAGTTTAATGTTAAGAGAGTAAGATTGTACACTGAGTAAATATTTTTTATTTAACTTCCATTTTATCTTTTTATTATGTTTATCAGGATTTGGAGGTTATTAACTTATCTTTAAGCTTCCATTGTTTTTGCTTTATTATTGTTTTTATTTAATCTGTTTTTCGTAAAAGGTCCTTACAGGCCTTCATTATTGTCCTTAAGTTATTATCAGGTGATTGAATGGAACCAGCTGAGATTAATGCTAACCAAAACAAAGTTGTGACAGATAATTTAACTGCAAGAAGCATACCATCAAACACCGGAGTAGGTGTAAACAATCAAAAATTGGATTTATCTAATTCTTCTAACAACCTAACTCTTGATAATCAAGGCACTTACAATTATGAAGAGAACTTTCAAGTCAGGTTCAAAAGGAACTTCCAAAGATTTGAGGAAGCCATTAAGAATGTTGCGAACGAATTTTCGAAGATTCCTGTTTCAGAGACAATAAGATTGATATCTCATCTGGATGCTGACGGTATCTCATCTGCTGCTATAATTATAAAGGCATTGAACAGAAGAGGCATGTTTTACACACTGACTATTCTCCCGCAGTTAAAGGAAGAGGATGTCAGGCAGCTCGCTAAGGAGGATTACAATTATTATGTGTTTACAGATCTGGGTTCTGGAGAGCTGAATGTAATCAATGAAGTTATGAAGGGAAAACATGTTTTTATCCTTGACCATCATCAGCCACAGCAGTGCAATTGTGATAAAAATATATTTCACATTAATCCTCACCTGTTTGGTTTCAACGGTTCGTCTGAAATCTGCGGTGCAGGTGTAACATTCTTCTTTGCGAAAGCATTGGATATTAAGAACGAAGATCTGGCTTACACCGCCTTAATAGGTGTTATTGGTGATATTCAAAATCCTGAGGCAGGCCTGAACTCATTGATACTGGACACTGCCAGGAGATTGAATCAGATTAAGGTTATTACTGGTTTGAGAATCTTCGGGGCTCAGACAAAACCTCTTTATAAGGCACTCTTTCAGGGAAGTGACTTCTATATTCCTGGTGTTACAGGTAGTGAATCAGGAGCAATCCAGTTCTTAAAACAGATTGGTGTTGAACCTAAGTTTGGAAATAAATGGAGAAGGATTATTGACTTGGATGATGAGGAGCTTAAAAAACTTGTAGCAGGCATTGTTATGCTGCGCTTTGGAGAAGAGAAACCAGAGGATATACTTGGGAATGTCTATCTGGTTAAGGATGAAAAAGAGGGCTCTCCACTTAAGGACTTAAAGGAATTTGCTACTGTCTTAAACGCCTGTGGAAGAATGGGGCGTGCTTCCTATGGAATAGGGGCTTGTCTTGGAGACAAAAAGTTGAAACGACTTGCTGTCAGTGTTCTTTCTGATTACAGAAAGGAAATTGTTAAGGGATTGAAATGGTTTGAATCACATAGAAGTTCTGCTTCAGTTATCGAGGAGCCCGGCTTTGTGATTATCAACGCCAGAGATAAAGTTCTTGCTACTGTAATAGGAACTGTCTCCTCGATAATTTCAAAGAGTCCTTTAGTGGATAAGAGTACATTTGTGCTTGGACTTGCAAGAATTAACAACAAATACACCAAAATTTCTTTGAGGTATAAAGGAGAGCATAAAAATATTAATTTAAAGGAGATTATAACAGAGATTGTTGATGGTCTCGGTGGTGAAGCAGGAGGTCATCACAACGCCGCAGGGGCCTACATACCTATAGAGAGTGAGGCCTTGTTTATGAACAAAGCGAAACTTGTTCTCAGGAATCTCTCAATTGAGGAAAAGATATAATTGTCGCTTATGTGATTGTAGCTTAATCCCTGCTTAACTGTTGTTTTTATATTGTCTATCCTGTATTACCTTAATATATCCTTTCATTGGAAGTTCATACAACTTTTAATACAAAATAATTCTTAATTACATTTTGCGTTGAGATACAGAGTCCTTTGATAATTTAATTAAAGCAGGCCTATGTTTCAGCGCATAGAATTGATATAGAAGTGTCTTCACGGATGACTCATTAATATATAGTAAGTATGATTTATCCTCTATTTTTTCCTATTTTGCCTTTCACTGAACATAAGTAATGAAGGGCTCACAGAAAGATTTATAAATTCTACTAACTTTTTGATATAATAGTTTTTTAGGTTAATATTTTATCTGGGGTAATAAGAGAATCTTTTTTGTTTGTTCATTTTACAAAACAAAAGATTTAAATATTTGCTGTAAAACACATTTTTTAGTATATATGAATAAGTTTTAATTGTTTTGGGTGGGGTTTATGGATGATGTAAAAATTTTCAATGTTCTTTTTAGAGTGAAACCAGCTAAGATGCTCGTTGAACTAAGAAGTGCCAAATCAGAGATATACGCATCTGCATTGGCGAAAAAGATTGACTGCACTTATTCTCATGTTGTTAAAATCCTGCAGGAGATGCATAGGGCAGGACTTGTTAATTTTGAGAAGCATGGGAGGTTAAAGCTGCTCTCTCTTACAAAGAAAGGAGCCGACATTGCCGAGAAAATAACTTCCATACTTAATTCATTGTAATTCTTCAAAAGCTTTTTAAACTGTCTGGATTTATTTTTTTGTATGTCATTAAAGATTTATCTCTTCAGACATGGGCAAACATATTTTAACGAGGAAAAGGTCTTTACCGGTTGGAAGGATTCAAAACTAACCCCTCTTGGTTTTAAACAGGCAGATAAAGTGGCCACTAAGTTGAAGAATAAAAAATTTCAAGTTGCTTTCTGTTCTCATCTAACAAGGTCGAAGCAGACCTTAAAAGAGGTCTTGAAGTATCACCCTGAATGCAAAAGGGTAATAGTTGATGACAGGATAATAGAAAGAAGTTATGGGGACTTGCAGGGGTTGACGCATGAGGCCTTCATAAAAGAGCACGGCGAGAAGTTGTACAAAATATACCATAGAAGTTATGATGTGCCTCCTCCTAATGGTGAAAGCATAAAGATGGTTGAAGCGAGAGTCCTTTCCTTTATACATGACTTAATTCCCTTTATGAAGAAGAGAAAAATCAATGTTGCCATTTCTGCCCATGGGAATTCAATGAGGCCGTTTAGAAGATACTTTGAACATTTAACCGTTAAGCAGATGATGAAGTTAGAGAATCCCTGGGATGATTACTTCGAGTATGAGATTAAGGAGTAATTTCTGTTGAAGGTTGTAAGGGGTGTTATACACAATCGGCAAATAGCGAAAAAGGAAAGGGCAAGAAACAAAAATCAAAACATTTATATACTACTTATGCGTTGTAACAATAAAATGGATTATTTACATACAGCTCCTGGGCGTCATTCAACTGATGATCATCCTTTCACACAATATGAAAAGATAATCAAATATGAGGGGAAAGAAATTTTGTATCGGGTAATGAAGCATCCGAGAGCCCCTAAAGGAGACCAACTTGCAATAATAATAGAAGGATTAGTTCTCCAACAAAATTATAAACTAAGTCCAGAAGGACACAAAGTTTCTAAGATCTCAAGAATTCCTCCATCACAAGAAAGAGAAATAAGTGATTATTTGGGTAAAACTGAAAAAATTTCTACAATACACTTTAATAGATGGACAGTATAATTCTTGCCCTTTCTTCTTTTACTTAATTGAACTTCTTCTGATAGTATTTGCTATTTGCCGACTTCTTCGTCGCTTCGCTCCTTGACCCCATTGCACTCTCCTTACCTTTGACTCGTTGGAGCAGCTAACACCGCTTTAACGGTTTCGCTCGGTTGCACTCCGCTATACCCAAATTTTGCCTACGGCAAAACTTCTCTTAATTGCCTGTGTTATGCGAAATCGAAAGAGAGACCTAAAGCAGAAAGAGGCAGGATATTGTTACCACTTATAAATAATAAATAATCAAAAGATTTAAATACTTGAAGTTCTACTCAAGCACTATGAAAAGCAAATCCTCTGCAAAAAAGATTGTATCTGATGACGGTTTGAATATTTATTATTGGGTTAATTGGCGTAAGGATTTGCCAAAAAATTTTAAGATTCTTCATCCAGGATCCTCAATGAACCATAGTTCTCTGCAAAGTCTTGAACAAGGACTTAATGAAAGAGGTTTCCCCACAATTGTTTTAGACCCAAGAGGATTTGGATTTTCAGATGCACCTGCAGAACCAAAATATTTTACTCTCAGAAGTTATTCAAGCGATTTGAGAAAAATTATTGAACAAGAGGGATTGGAAAAGCCCTCCTATGTGAGTCATAGTTTTGGTTTTATGCCTGTTGTTGATTATGTTGCTCAAACATCAAATGCAGAGGATATTACTGGAATATGTGCATCTTACAGATTTTCAGAAACGACCCAAAACAAGATTTTATTTTATTTATTCAATAGAGTTTTAAGATATTCAGAATATGCTGGATGTATTGGAACACAAATAACTCATTTACTAAAAGGAGAACACAGAGAATATCCAGATCAATCTGAAATGGAAGGTAAATCTGATTTTGATGTATGGCTTTCGATTGTAGATGTTCCTTTCAAAGATGTGAAAACACACATCGTTAGTGGGATTGAAATAAATAAATGGGACATAACCAAACAACTTCAAAAAATCGATAATCCTCTCCTACTAATATATGGAACTAAAGATCCCATGGTTAAAGCGAATGCTGGAAAATATATCGCATCATTAGTTCGTGGGAAAACCAATATTGAAGTTATCGAAGGAACTCACTCACTCCCAACAACTCAACCAAATGATACTTTGAGAATAATGGAAAAATATTTACAATAACATCCTGCCCCCTCTTCTTCTTTTTACCATTCACTCTTTTTTTATCGAAAGTTTTTTAATGATAAATACAATTCTCTTATTATGAATAGCAAG
>CAYLQB010000053.1:0-5656 GCA_964385745.1 uncultured Methanosarcinales archaeon | reverse complement strand
GTAACATTAGACCAATTGAAAAAATATGTTGAGAGTCAAGGAGAATCAAAAAATGTTAGCGTATAGATTTAGATTATATCCGAATAAAGAACAGACAAGGAAGTTAGAATTTACTTTAGATACTTGTAGATGGACTTATAATGCTCTTCTTGAAGAACTGCAAAAACAAACAAAGATAGATAGAGGGGCGATTCAGCACAAAATTGTTGAGTTAAAAAAAGAAAATCCAGAAATGAGAAGAGTTTATTCTAAAACATTACAATATGAGTGTTATAGGTTATTTTCTAATTTATCATCCTTAAGGGTTCTGAAAAGAAATCATAAAAAGGTTGGGAGATTAAGGTTCAAAGGAAAAGGGTGGTTTAAGACAATAAATTATAATCAGAGTGGTTTCTCCTTGAAAGGTAATAAACTCCATCTTTCAAAAATAGGAGATATAAAAATAAAAGTTCATAGAGAAGTAAATGGGAACATAAAACAAATTCAGATTAAGAGAGAGATTGATAAGTGGTATGCAAGTATAATTACTGATGGGAGAAAGCAGATGATTCATGGGGAAAAAGTTATTGGTATTGATTTAGGAATAAATAATTATCTTGTTGATAGTGATGGGAATAAGGTGAAGAATCCTAAAATTTTGGAACAGAGTTTACAGAAGTTAAAACATTTACAAAAGGAATTGTCAAGAAAGAAGAAAGGAAGTAATAACAGAAAAAAGGCAAAAATGAGATTATCTAAACTACACTTAAAAATTGTAAATCAAAGAGATGACTTCCTTCATAAGCTTACGACAAGATTGGTTAGGGAATGTAAGGTTATTGTTATGGAAGATTTGAGTATAAAACAAATGTCCCAACAAAAATATTTTAACGCAAGAAATATGATGGATGTTTCTTGGGGTAAATTTGCTCAACTACTGACTTACAAGGCTGAGAGTGCTGGTTGTCAAGTAGTCAAAGTAAATCCGAGAAACACAAGCAGAACTTGTAGTAGATGTGGGCATATTCAAGATATGCCTTTGTATAAGAGAACTTACAAATGTGCTAATTGTGGTCTCGTTATAGATAGGGATTATAATTCAGCGATAAATATACTAAATTTAGGTCTGGGACAGACCTCTGTGGAGAAATCTACCTCTACTCTTTTGGAGCAAGTAGGTTCTATGAAGCAAGAAGCCTACTTCCAAATTTTATAAATTTGGTAGAGGTAGTTCACTTATCAAGGAGGTAACAAAATGAAGAAAATAATGCTTGGAGAAAATATAGAATTAGAATTTAAGAGATTAGTGAATGGAAGAACCTTTATTTCAGGTATGACTGGTTCTGGAAAATCTTGGACTATGAGAAAAATGTGTGAAGAACTTTTTGGCAGTGTTGGAATAATAATCTTAGACCCAGAGGGAGAGTTCTCCTCTTTAAGAGAAAAATATCCTTTCTTGATTATAGGCAAAGACATTCCATTAGAAATTGAATCAGCAGAATACATTGCAGAACAAGTGTTAAAAGAAAATATTTCGGTCATTATAGATTTTTCAACAACAGATGTGATAGACCAACAAAGATTCACAAGCAAATTTATTGATAAATTCATGACTTTAGAAACTAAACTAAAAAAATCATATGTTATATTCATAGAGGAATCCGATGAATTCTGCCCAGAAAAGGGAACTTTCAAATCCGAGAGTTTAAGAAGTATCATAAATATTGCAAAAAAAGGAAGGAAAAGAGGTATTGGATTAGTTTTTGCAACACAAAGACCAGCATTTGTTTCAAAATTTGTCATCTCCCAATGCCAGAATAAAATAATAGGACGTACGGAATGGACTGGGGATTTGAAAGTAATAAAGAATTTTTTACAAATTGAGGATGATACAATAAGAAAGATTTCTGGACTTCAACAAGGTAATTTCTATTTTTCAGGGAATTTCATAAAGGAAAAAGGTTTTTATAAAGTAGGTAAAGTAAAAACAACTCATAGTGGAGAATCACCAAAAATCATACCACCAACAACTAATGAATTAAAATCTATTATTCAAAAATTATCAAAATCATTACCTAAAATAAAAGAAAAAATATCACCAATCATACCAGACGTGAAAAAAATAGAAAATAGATTAAAATCAAACATAGAAAAACCATATAAAGAAAAAATATTCAAACTTGAACGAGAAATAAAAGGTTTAAAAGCACAACAAGTATCAGAAGAAGAAGTGCAAGAACGAATTAACAAAGCAACAGACGAACTTTTAGAAAAAACACAAGAGCAAGAAGTAGAAATTGTAAGATTAAGGAAATTCGTAGCTTCAATCATTGCAAAAGGAAGTCAATTCTTAGGCGATAAAAAAGAAGAATTAGTCCGGGAAGAAACACCAAATATTGAATTAAATTATGATTTATGGCTTAACAAATTCGGCGGGAAAACCAAAACCGTACTAGAATTATTAATCAAACACAAAAAACTAACCAAAGACCAGCTTGTGATAATGGCCGGAACTAAAAAATCAAACATAACCCATAATATACTCCCCAAACTAAAAAGAGCCGGATTAGTCACGTATGATGAAAAAAATGTTAGAATTATAGGAGGTTAAAAATGACAAATAAAAAAACACCAGAAGAGGAAAGATTAATAAAAAAAGTAAGTGATGAATTAAAAAAACTTGTGAGAAAATACGGATATGAATATTGCATAATAGCAATGAACAGATACATCAAGAAAACTAAAGAAAAGAAAAAATTATTGAAAGAACTAGAAGAATATAAGAAAAGAATAAAAGAAATTGAAGAAAAATTATAATTAAGGCATTTCAAGATAAGAAGAGAGTAGGATGCGTGGTTGTCAGGAGTAAAAAAAAAGAAAGAGTCTTAATCACCTCCTCTTTCAGCGCCTTACTCTGGTCGCCTACTCTCTTTTCTTGAAAAAAAATTAATTAGAAAATTGGGGGGTAAAAATGAGTATCTTATGGAATAAAATAACAAATATTTTATTAGCAATCGAAGATGATGATAATGTAACCTCAATAGTAAAAAAAGTTAATTGCACTTACGCTTGGGGTTTAAAGAGTTTGAATAAATTATATGAGATGGGACTTGTAACTTTTGAAAGGAGAGGAAGAGTTAAAAATGTGTTTATAACAAAGAAAGGAAAAGAAATAGTTAAGAAACTTCTTGAGATTAAGGAATTAGAAGTTTAAACAAAAATATTCTTTAAGAAAGAAGGTAATTCCCTAATAAAACGACAAGGTTTTCCTTTCTCATCAAAAGGTTGACAAGTCTTACATTCAGTACCATAATAAGGACATTCTAAAAAAAGTGGAAACCCATCTTTTACAACAATAGCTCTTCCATTAACAATAAAACTCTCACCAAGAAGATGGTATTTTCCCCTCCTCTCATTCTTCTTTATGATTCCTAAACTTACCAAATCCCGCAAATAATACTTCATTAATTGATGAGTTACTTTATTATCAATCTTCCTTAATAATTCTGCTTCACTCAAGTCTTCCTTACTCAATTCATAAACTATTCTTGAAGCTAAAGCTTTCATTTGCCCAACCAAAAATTTCTTTGTTTAGTAAAAGTTTGAGTTCCTAACTTACAAATAATGTTATTCGTTAAAATATCAATTTCTCCTTTCTTACTCAAACAAGCATTCACAAACTTAATCTCATCATCATCCAACAAAATTTTTTCACTCTCCATCTTAAAACCTCCTACGCTTATAACCCCTTTTTGGTAAGGGATACTTCTCCGGGTGTTTCATCGCTTCCTCCCGACTAATCCCATAATGACTCATTCTCCTTTCAACATCTGTTTTTGGCCTTCCAAACATTTTTTTCACCTCATCAGCTTAGAATAAATACTTTTTACATACTTAAAATCTTGCATATTGACCTTACTCCTACCGTTTAATCTGGCATTGCTCTTCATTGAATTTATGAAGCCCCTAATTGCTCTTGGAGTTATGATTTCTCTTTTGCTACTAGTACCCCTTAATAAACGAATAAAAGCACCAGCCCTTCTTGCAAAATCCTCCGAGACAAAAACCTGTGGGATTTGTGTTCTCCTACTAACAATAGTTTCTTTAATCATCTCAATCCGCTTATTATTCAATTTTTCATCATACTTAGCATAACCAACAGCAATGTCCGGGTATAAAACCTCATCAGCTGGGTAAATAGGAATTATCAAATCAAAACGCCCAAGTAAAGGCAAATCCTTACCAAAAGTTATTTGGGATAAGATTGGAACTCCAGCTTCCAACCTGCCTCTTGGATTACACAATACTGTCACATTAACCCTTGTTGTGATAGAATAATGTTGATTATGAACGTCTTTTGTTATAATGTGAGATTCCATTGGTTCAAGAACGCTTCTTCTAACCTCAGCATTAACCTTATCAAACTCGTCAAGACATACCAAACCACCATCACTCTCTATTATCCTCTCAGTCACTCCTGCTGGGCTTGTATTCCTATTCAAAAAAACACTTCTTGGAGTGAAAGCAACACAATCTTGTAACAAGGCAGTTTTTCCACAACCAGTATCACCAATTATTAAAAAATTCAAGAATTCGTTATTGTAAGGGTTTGTGAAAGCTTGAAGTGTGAGTAATTGTTTAATGAACTTATTCCCCAAAATATTGGGTGCAATAGCCTGCCAAAAATCAATTAAGGATTCTTTTGCTTCCATAAAAACTACATAATGAAAAAATAGTATTTAAAACTTTCTATTTATAATTACAAAATTTTTGAAAAAAACATGGTTAAGCGTAGATAAGGCAACGAATGATAATTTAATAAAATAATCATTTCAGCCTTATTTAGCCCTTTTTTGACTTTTTTATGCGAAAAATTTATATACTTGCTCCCCTTAACATTTATTATGAGTAACCAAAGATTAAAAACTCCCTATTTAAGAACAAAATTTCATTTTTTAGAATATATGCTTTGGAAGGAACAGAACGGTTTTAAAGGAGCTTCTTACTATGAAATCTCAAAACTTGGAAGACCCCTTCCATACTTAAGATATTTAATTAAGAAAAAATGGGTTCGGACTGTTTGGGCGCATAAGGAAAAAAGAAGGTATTATACATTAGGGCCAAGAGCAAGAAAATTATTAAAGGATAATCACTTAACCACATTCTTAACCCCAGCCAATCCAGAACTTAACATTGAATGGTACGAAAACATTGCAGAAAAAAAACATAAAACATTTTCATTACAACCCTTACAATCTTTCTTTTAGCAAATTTTTTTTGCGAAATCCTTAAATACAAGCAAAATTTTTTTGCGAAATCCTTAAATACTTAAAGAACCTTAATTTCTTATAAAATTAAAAGGAGGTTTTGAAAATGGTATCACACAAGAGATTAGGTGGGTTATGGATAACACTTGGAGCTGGAGGGCTCAGATTTAAGAAAAGGCCAAGTGCATTTAACATATGCATTGGTAGAGAAATGAAAGGAACCGCTGGACCACACAATGGTGGAAGATACGATAAAGCGTTCCAGGCAAAATTCACTTCGGCAGTTCAGAAGTGTAAGTAAAAATTTCATATCTTTTTTTGTTTTTTAATTTTTTTAGTTAGTTAATACTTTCAAATTAATTGGGGGGAATAAATGCTTATCCTTGATGAAAATAAACCATTGAAAGATG
>CAYLQB010000052.1:0-5885 GCA_964385745.1 uncultured Methanosarcinales archaeon | reverse complement strand
CTGCTCTTTATATTTGGGTTTTATAAAGTATTCTTCCTACATTGCTTACATC
Organism: uncultured Methanosarcinales archaeon; assembly: GCA_964385745.1. Classification (GTDB taxonomy): domain Archaea; phylum Nanobdellota; class Nanobdellia; order Woesearchaeales; family WAPY01; genus CAYLQB01. The sequence continues at coordinate 5,833 of CAYLQB010000052.1, read as the reverse complement.
TTAAGTTATATCACATAGCAGATTTCTTATTTCCAGCCCTCTCTTTATCTTTGCGATGCAAGTAAAAAATTCAGTTATGTTTAAATATAAAATAATATTACTCTTAATGGACACATGAGAATATAGGACTCATATTTAGGTATATTACACATAATTTAATTTATTTCCGGTGAAGAGGAGGTGTTTTATGAGAAAAGAGCGGCCTGAGAATTATAATAAAACTGTTGATGCAGAATTAGATATGAAAAAGATAGGTGAAAAGTGGCAAAAACTTTGGAAAGAAAATAAAATCTTTAAGGTCAAGGAAGACAAGTCAAAGAAAAAGTTTTACTGTCTTGAAATGTTTCCCTATCCTTCTGGAAAATTGCATATGGGGCATGTCAGAAATTACAGTTTGGGAGATTCATACGCCAGATTTAAAAGAATGAGGGGTTACAATGTCCTGTATCCTATGGGTTATGATTCTTTTGGACTTCCTGCTGAGAATGCCGCCATAAAACACAAAGAAGATCCTGAGGAGTGGACTGCAAGTTGTATAAGCATGATGAAAAAACAACAGGAGCAGCTTGGCTTTAGTTACGACTGGGATAGGATTGTCGAGACATACAAACCAGAATATTACAAATGGAATCAATGGATATTTCTAAAATTGTATGAGAAGGGATTGGTTTATAGAAAAAAATCAGCTGTTAATTGGTGTCCTCACTGTAAAACAGTTCTCGCAAATGAGCAGGTTATTGATGGAAAATGCTGGAGATGTCATACTAAAGTTCAGGTAAAACATATTGAGCAGTGGTTCTTGAAAATAACTGATTACGCTGATGAACTTCTAAAAGATTTAGATCAACTTGACTGGCCTGAAAGAGTCAAAGTAATGCAGAGGAATTGGATAGGAAGGAGTGAAGGCACATTGGTCAATTTTAAACTTGTTGATTCCGACAAAGTGCTTCAAGTTTTTACGACAAGACCTGACACATTGTTTGGTGTTACTTTTCTTGTTATTGCTCCTGAGCATCCGATAGTTCCAGAGCTTATCAAAGGAACTGATAAAGAAAAAGAAGTGAAGGAGTTTATAAGGAGAGTTGTTATAGAAGAGAAGGCAACAAGAACAGCGGAGGACAAGGAGAAGGAAGGTGTATTTATAGGGAAGTATGTGATAAATCCGGTTAATGGTGAGAAGGTTCCAATATATCTCGCTAATTTTGTTCTCCTGGATTATGGGACAGGCATAGTTATGGCAGTGCCTGGTCATGATCAAAGAGATTTTGAATTTGCCGAAAAATACAAAATAAACATGAAAATTGTTATTCATCCTAAGGATAAGGAGTTAAAACTTAAAGATATGAAGAGGGCCTATGAAGGAGAAGGTATTTTGGTGAACTCAAAAGAATTTAGTGGTTTGGATAGTGAGGAAGCAAAGGAAAAGATAACAGATTATCTTGAGAAGAAGGGTTTTGGAAAGAGGACTGTCCAATACAAATTGAGGGACTGGCTTATATCAAGACAGAGGTATTGGGGGACTCCTATTCCAATGATAAAGTGTCCAAAGCATGGCTATGTTCCTGTTCCTTATGAAGACCTTCCTGTCTTACTCCCAAAGGATATTAAGTTTACGGGAAATGGAAATCCGCTGAAAACATCAAAAAGTTTTGTGAAAACAAAGTGTCCGATATGTGGAGCAGAGGCAGAGAGGGAAACTGACACCATGGATACTTTCTTTGATTCATCATGGTACTTTCTGAGGTATACAAGTCCAAAAGAAAACAAACTACCCTTCAACATAGATGCGGTCAGGTATTGGATGCCTGTTGACCAATACATAGGCGGAATAGAGCATGCCATTCTGCACCTCTTATACTCAAGGTTCTTTGTAAAGGCATTGAGAGATATCGGTTTGCTCAACATAGATGAACCGTTCGCTTCATTGTTAACACAGGGCATGGTTCTTAAGAATGGCGAAGTAATGTCAAAGAGTAAGGGCAATGTCGTTGACCCTGGTGAGATTCTTGACAAGTATGGTCCTGATACTGCAAGATTGTTTATTATGTCGGCGGCCTCACCTGAGAAAGAGCTGGATTGGAATGCAGAAGGCGTTGATAGAACATACAATTTTTTGGTTAGATTTTATTATCTTGCAAGTGATAATGAGAAGAGAATAAAGTACGGTCTAAACAAGAATCTAAGTAATATGGAGAGGTACCTCTTATCTTTGACTCATTCTTTAATAGGGGAAGTAACAAGTGATATTAAAGAGTTTAAGTTTAATATAGCAATACAGAAGATTATGATGACCATAAATGAATTGTCTAAACATCAGAGTCAAATAGGGGATGAGGTATTCACTGAAGTTTTAGAAAAAGTTACCCTCCTGTTAAGCCCTTTTACACCACATATATGTGAAGAGGTATGGCACTTAATCGGCAAGGAGAGTTTTATCAGTTTGGAGAAATGGCCGGAACAGAACAAAAAACTGATAGACAAAAAGATTGAGATGCTTTATTCAATAAGGAACAGTTTCAGAAGCGATTTGAGGAGTGTAATAGGACTCGCGAACAAAAAGATTAATGTCACGAAAGCAGATGTTATTATTTCTGACGAATGGAAGTATAAGTTGATGTTTAAAATTGATGAACTATTTGGCAAAACGAGAAATATTGGAGAAATAACCAGGGAGATTATGAAAAAGAAGGACTTTAGAAGAAAAGAGACACCTAAAATAATTCAAAGGTTAACCAGGAATCCTCAATTAATTATCAAAGAGAAGGTTACACCTGAGGAAGAGATGAGCATCTTAAAAGAGGCGACTAATGAACTCGAATCAGAATTTGGAATAAAATTAACATTTGATTTTGAGAAAAACTCACATGAGGAAAAGGCAAAGCAGTCATTACCAGGCAAGCCCTCAATTATATTGCGTTGATAAATTCAGTCAGGTTTATAATTTAAATGCAGGCGAATAACACAGGTGCATGATGAAAAATAACATTAAACAAAATGTAAAAAATAAATCCAGGTATACTCACAGGTTGTTTGGAACTCCTTTGATAATTTATCTGGAAACAGAAAGGGATAATGCAAGAAAAATAAGGGATATATTGAACAGACACGGAATAAAAGCGAATCTTCTTGATAGAAGAAGGAGGGATATTTTATGCAGGAAGAATTTGTGTAACAGATATTCTTTAATTATAACTGTTGGTGGTGACGGTACATTTTTGAGGACTGCCCAGCTTATACCTTCTGTTCCGATATTAGGTGTTAATTCAAGTCCTGACACAAAGGAGGGATTCCTTACGAGTATGTCAATAAACGCTTTTGCTGGGAAAATAAAATCTTTAATCAATGGAATTTTCAAAGTTGATGAACTTCCCTTAATTAAAGTCAGAGTAAACAATAAAGAACTTGAAGAGCGTGCAGTTAATGAAATCTTTATAGGAGCAGGTAAGTCATACAGAACAGCAAAGTATGAGCTTGTAGTTAATGGAAGAAAGGACTTACAACTCTCATCTGGTTTAATAGTGTCAACAGCGACAGGAACAAATTCCTGGTTTAAATCAGCAGGTGGAAGAGCTATGAAAAACAAGAATAAACTCTATTTTATTGTCAGAGAACCATATTCCGGCAGGGTGTATAAACCAAGATTAACTCATGGTTCTTTAACCAAAACTGATTTGATGTATATTAAACCATTGACGCCAATGATTCTTGTTTTTGATTCTTTGAGCAAAGAGTACAAATTAAGAGAAGGAGATAAAATAAGTGTTAAACTTGACAATAAAAGGTTGAAGAGAATTCTGATTTAAACTTTAATGTTTCCGATATTTATATTTCTAATCTTTATATTTAATTTAACTGTTTTAATTTAGAGGTTGTTGCTGTTGTTGCCTCTCTTTGTTTTGTAGTTTTGTTTTATATTCTTAATAAGGAAGTGTGACGGGCATCTAAGGATTGAAATTACCGTTGTGTCTGAGCAACCCTACTGCCGCCTCAACCCCGCTACCCTGCAGACACCCCTCTCACTGATTATGGCTGCTTCCTTCCAGACCTGACCAGTTTCTCAATGAGAAGAGTCCTGCAGGACAGGATTTCACTGTTGAACAATAGGACTCGAACACAACAGCAATGCCTCTCCCTAGACATAACCCCACCGTAAAGCCCATTTGTGGTTACAGGGAAGGGCTGACTCCCCAGTTTGCCCGTCACAAACTAGGGATAAGAAAATCAGTTTTTAAATGTTTCTTAGAAATACAAGCAGGATATACAAATGAGATAATAATAAAGGTATGTAAATAATTTACTCTCCCCTCTTCATAATCTCGATTGCTAAATCATTGAGTTTTTTCAATGAGTATTTTATAGAGTCAAATTTTTGTCTAATCTCGCTGTTCCTGAAGTCAAACAGCATAAGCTCGTTGTAAATGCTTTCCATGACTAATTTGACCTCAAGCACAATATCAAATTTTCCTTTTAGAAAACTGTTTGTCGCATACCTCATTAACTCACCTGTCAAATCACAGATGCCAAGAAGGTAACTGTCTGTGTCAACACCAAGCTCATCACTTTGTGGAATTGTTTTGTTCTTTACATAATCATAAAAGCATAGTGCTTCAACATATTCTTGAAAAGCGTTTCTTAAATAACCAACATCGCTTATCTTACTTTTAGTCAGGGACTTTATTTCTTTTATGCTTTCTTTTATATTTTTAACAGATTTTCCTGCCTCTTTCAGGTCCCCTCTATGAACAGAATAAATAATCCTCTTTGAGAGTTTTATAATGTTCCTGCTTTTTCTTATTAAGTCATCTCTTAATCTATCATTCTTTTCATATTCTCTTCTGAGCGATTCAAACTCTTTTCTCAGATGATTTGTGTTTATGCCTCTTCTTTTTGTTTTCCCTTCATTCTTTTTCATTTTGGCATGATTCATTTTTTATCCCTTAATCACTGAATAACTTCTTCTTTTTGTGTATTGCGATTGGTGAAGCACCACCATGCCAGGTTATCCTCGGCCTGACTCTAATTGGGAAAATCCTCTCGTTTGTATCATCAAATACAATTGCTGCTCCAGCCACTCTCGGAAGTTCACTGAGATATTTATCCAAAGAATTATGCATGTAACTCTGGGTCAGCATTCCCAGTGCATCAATATCAATCTTTGCCGTTAAAGTATGGCTTATCACTGTATCTGATTGTGTCATAACATCAGTGTGAATCTTTCCAGGTTGCTGAGATGCTAATATTAATGATATTCCGGGCTGTCTTCCTTCTCTTAGTATTGTAATTAATGGGTCTGAAGCAACTGTTTTGCCTTCTCTTGGTAGAAACTCATGTGCTTCATCGATGATTAACCAGACGAGTGGGAAATCCTGCTTACCTGAATCCTCGTCATTCAGGAAGTTTAGGGTTCTGTGCAAATCATCAAATTCTTCTTTCCTACGGGCGAGCATCCTCTCGAGAAATAATTTCTGTGATACAAGTCCTATAACCAGGGCCCTTATATTCTGGCTTCCAGGGGTTGTTACATAACAACTTACATCTAAAACACTAACCTGCCCGGGTATGACCAGGTCAGATATTTTTGTTCCTTCCTTATCAAATAAACCCCAACTTTTTGCCTCTAAAAAATGATTTTCAACGACTCCCTTTATTCTTTCCTCTGAGCGTTCATCTTTATTTACCTCATTAACTAAATCACTTATAGAATAATTTTTTATATGCTCTTCATCTTTTAATCTTGAAATAATTCTTGAGATTAAAACCCCCTCCTCAGAATCCGGCTCAATATCAAAGGTTCTGCACCAATCCACAGGTGTTAATTCTGAAGGTCTTACTG
>CAYLQB010000051.1:0-5922 GCA_964385745.1 uncultured Methanosarcinales archaeon | reverse complement strand
TAAAACAAGTGGTTTAAGAGGTCTATTAGAAAAAGCAAGAGAATATTAGAAGGCAGGAGAATACTAAAAAGCAAGAGAACAGGGATTAATGCAGAAACCTGCGGATGATTAGTTTTATCATTATCTTAAAACCGTTGAGCAAACTCTGCCCCTTTCTCATAGAATAGGGAGTATATATTGCTTTTATAGGAATTTCCTTAAACCTCAGATTGTGTGTCTTAATCTCCCTAAAAAATTCAGACGATACTTCCATACGATTTGCAGTCACATTTATTTTTAAGGCAGCCCTCCTAGAGAATGCCCTCAGCCCTGATTGAGAATCAGTTGTATAAATCCCATACAAAAGAAAAGTTAATATGTTGAGGGTTACAATTCCAATCCGTCTCAATAGGGGTATATCACCCCTTTTTAAGAACCTGGAACCAATAACAATGTCTGCCTCATCACTTATAATTGGCTGAACAATCCTTGGTATATCTCTGACATCATGCTGGCCGTCAGAATCAAAAGTAACAATTATTCGCGCGCCGAGTTTCAAAGCAGCTGTTATGCCTGTATTCAAAGCACCACCTAAACCACGATTAATCCTGTGGCGTAGCACAACAACACCTGCCTGTTTTGATATAGTATAAGTATTGTCAGAACTGCCATCATCGATGACTATGATATTTTTATATCCTCTTTTTTTAAGTTCTTGAATGACTCCTCCAATTACTTTTCCTTCATTATAAGCTGGCATCACAATGAAGATTTTCTTCTTATCTAAATGATTAAGCGATTTGGGCTTAACTCTCTGCCCCTTAGGTCTTCCCATATTTATATACCTGATGCTAAGCTTTTGATTTTTCTGCTTTATGCGATTAGCCATACTAAAAAACTAAAAAAGCTTTTATATAAACCTTTCTAAACAGGAATATTATGAAAGCGGGAAAGAAGAAAAAGGGCCAGAATAATGGAAATAATAGAGATTTCTCTGATTTAACAATTATAATACCCACGCTTAATGAAGAGGAGAATGTTAAAATAATAACAAAGAAGATATTCACCACTTATCGTAATATAAACCTTATTGTAGTCGATGATAACAGCACAGACAGGACAATACAGAATGTAAGGGAATTGACGAAAGAGTATCCTAATTTAAGGTTGGTGGTTAAGAAAGGCAAAAAGAAGGGGTTAACCGGCTCTTTAATTGAAGGTGCCAAATATTCAAAAACAAAATTTCTTGTCTTTATGGACGCTGATTTGCAACATCCCGTTGAAAAGGTCTCAGAGATATATAAGAAGCTAAAATTAAAGAACTGTGACTTAGTTGTTGGTGTCAGAAAGGATGATTCAGGTCTTGGAGATTTAAAAAGAAGAATTATATCCAGAACAGCAAGATTCTTGATGGCGAGCAAACTTTTAGTGTTCAATATTCATTGTAAAGACCCTGTCTCTGGATTCTTCGGAGTAAAAAGAGAACTTATTTTATATGCAATAAAAAGATTTGGTTATGTCTTTGAATATAACGGATATAAGATATTGTCAGATTTATTTAATGCTATAATTAAATCAGGCAGGAATATCACAATCTGTAATGTCAAATATGATTTCATGAGAAGAACGCACGGTCGTTCAAAGTTGAGCAATAAGCAGATAATATCCTTTTTGAGGACATTATTTAAATAATTCTGTAAATCACAAGAGAGAGGTAAGATTAATCAAACCAAAAGTTTTTTAAAATAAGAGTAAAACCCTTGTCATGTAAAATTGATTTAATAAGGAGGACACAATGACTGTAGAAAAGAAACTCGCATCCTACAAGAGATTTAAGTCGAGATACGGAAAAAAGGTAAAAGAGAAATTCGCCAAGATGGAAAGGCAGCATAAGGGCTATAAGGAATGTCCATACTGCCATTATAAGAGTGTAAAGAGGATTTCTGCAGGTATATGGCAATGCGAGAAATGCGGAGCGAAATTCACAGCCGGCGCGTATAGTGTAAAAACAAAGAATAACCCCCTTAAATAAATGAATCCTTGAATAATCTAACATACTCCTTATTTTATAAGGTGTGAAGAAGATAATCCTCAAAATTCATATTGAGATGATAAAAATGGTAAGTTATGTATGCTATAAATGCGGAAAAAAGGTCTCTGACACAGAATTGAGGAGGAGGGTTAGATGCCCTTACTGTGATAGTAAAATCCTCGTAAAGCAAAGAGCTGTTTCTACAAAAGTGAAGGCAAGATAAACAAAGACAGTAATCTTGATAAAAATAGATGATTAAAATGGCAGAATTCACAAAAGAACAGGAGGAAAAACTGAACCGGCTGCAATTATTAGAACAGAGCAGGCAGACAATTAATGTTCAAAAGCAAAACTTGCAGATTAAACTTATGGAGACAGAGTCAGCAATAAAAGAATTAAAGAATACTAAAGAGTCATACAGGATAATAGGAAATATCATGGTAAAGAAAGAACCTGATGAACTTGTTAAAGGACTAAATGAAGAAAAGTCAAGATTAGAATTAAGAATAAACAGCTTAGACAAACAGGAAGAAAATATAAGGAGCAAAATGAAGAGCTTGCAGGATGAGATTATGAACAAGTGAAGGCGATAAGAATGAATCAAACTATCCAGCAGGTTATTGAAGAATTAAACGAACTCCAGAATGATCCAACAGTGCCAAAAAATGTTCGGAATACTGTTGTTGAAATAATAAAAATTCTAAGTGAAGAAAAGGAGACCTCTGTTGCAGTTCATAAGGCACTAAATGCTTTAGAAAGTGTATCAGACGATACAAATATTGAGCCATATACAAGAACACAACTCTGGGATGTGGCTTCCCTACTTGAAAAGGTTTAATTTATTGAATCAATTGGTAGAGGACTTATTTCTTTTTATTGCTGTTTGCCTGTTTTGCTTCACTCTTAGCAGATTCTTCCTTTGTCTTTGCCTTCTTCACAGTTTTATCCTTCTGCTTTTTGGATTTGTCATCCTCTTTTTTCCTCTTAAATTTAGTTATACTCGACTGAAAGACCTTCGAATTTGGTATTCTGATAATTTCGGACTCAGTTTTCAGAATAGTATCAAGAAGGTCAATCTTCAAAACAATCCCCTCTGTTTCGCCAATCTTAACATGCTCTCCTTTTTTAATCAACTTCCTTCCTCTTACAAGATAACCTGTGAAAAAATTGGGAACAAAGTCCCTGATAAACAATAAGAAAGAGAATATTAATATAATAATTATTCCGATGGATAACCACATTAAAACATTTCTAATTAGATTAATTTTCTCAAGAGCCATAACAACAGCGATAAAATAAACAGTATAAGATATGAAAGTTGAGATTGTTTCCTCAATCAAAAGATCCCTGTTTGTCCATTTTAGAATACTCCTATTTAACTTAAATTTGTGTAATAAGAATTCAACCAATCGTCCAATTCCTCTCCCAATTATTATACCGGTTAAGAGTATGGCAAATGCAATAACATATTTATTAGCAAGGTCTGATACAAATGGACTTACAGTAGTGTTTAAGACAGTGTTGTTCTCTATCATTTACTTTACTCCCATTTATGCATTTTAAAAAGCTTTCCACAAATGAATATTATTAAATATATGACGAAAGAGTTATTATCTATGATATCCATTAGAATTATTATTTTCAATAGAATAATAACTTTAAAAACCATTTAAAATACAGGAGTAAATATGGGAAGACAGGAGCAACTGAAAGAATGGGAGGATGAACTCAGGAAGACGAAGTACAATAAGAGAACAGAGCATTCTATAGGACTATTAAAGGCAAAGATAGCGAGATTGAGAGAAGAGATTGACAGCGAACATAAAAAATCAAAAAGACAGGGAAAGGGCTTTTCAATAAAAAAGATAGGAGATGCAACAGTTGTGCTCGTCGGCTTTCCATCAGTCGGAAAATCAACTCTTTTGAATAAACTCACAAACGCTAAATCAAAAGTAGGAAGTTATGACTTCACAACAATAAGCACAATACCCGGAATGCTCAACTATGACAACGCATTAATACAGATAATAGATATACCTGGGTTAATTACTCAGGCATCATCTGGCTCAGGAAGAGGCAGGGAGGTCTTGAGTTCTGTAAGGGTCGCGGATTTAATTATAATAGTAATAACGCCAGACAGTACGAATCAATTAAAAACTCTCGTTAATGAATTGTACAATGTAGGGATAAGGTTAAACAAGAAAAAGAAGGACATTAAGATTAAGAAAAAACCATTCGGCGGAATACACATAGCAACAACAGTAAAATTAAGCGTTGATAAGAAAACACTTAAGGATATTTTAAGGGAATTCAAAATAACAAACTGCGATGTTCTCATAAGAAGCAAGATAAGTATAGAGGATTTCATAGATGCAATACAGGAAAATGTCGTTTATATTCCCGCTGTATTTGTCATGAACAAAATAGATAAAATAAGCAAAAGAGAATTGAATGAAAGAATCAACAAACTAAAAGAAGAGGGCTATGATGTTCTGGGGGTTTCAGCAGAGAAAGGCATTAACCTTCAAAAATTGAAACAGATAATTTTTGAGAAATTATCATTAATGAGGATATATTTAAGAGAAGTAAACAAAAAAACAGATTTTAACAAGCCAATAATACTCAAAAGAAGCGCAACTGTAAGAGATTTATGCAACAGAATACATAAGGACTTTGTTAAAAAATTCAGATTTGCAAGGGTATGGGGTTCATCAAAGTTTCCAGGAGAGAAAGTTGGCCTGAATTATCTCCTGAAAGATAAAGATATTGTTCAGATACATTTAAGATGAGCAAAACAAAATGAGAGAGATATATGAAGGAAAAAATGGCTTAATAAGCAGGGCAGAATGGCAGGGCCTTATTGAAGAATTAAGAGGAGAATCTGAAAGAGGGGAAACAATAAATGAGCAGCACCCTGCTGAAAGAGTAATAAGAAAAGACCTGAATAAAGCAGTATTAAACAGAGCAAAAAAAGAAAATGCAGTTCTCTTCTCAGGTGGAATCGACTCAACAATAATAGCATATATATTAAAAACAAACAACAGAAAGCTAAGCTGTTATACAATAGGATTAAAAGACAGCCCTGACATAAAGTACGCAAAAATTATTTCTAATGAATACAATCTTCCCACAACAATAAAAGAAGTCAGGACAGATGAAGTAATAAAAGCCATAGAAGAAGTCAAGAAGATATTTAAGACAGATAATAAAGTCGAGATATCGATAGCAACAACAGAATACTTGGCCTTATCTTTAATAAATGAAAGTGAGAAGAAATCTGTATTTACAGGGCTGGGAAGCGAAGAGATATTCGCTGGCTATCAAAGACACTTAAAGGCAAAAGAAGAGAACAAAGATATAAATGAGACCTGCTGGAAAGGATTAAGAACAATGTATGATAAAGATTTAATTAGAGAATATAAACTTAGCAGATTCTTTCATACAAATGAAAAGACGCCCTTCATGGACAGGCAGTTAATAATTGATGCAATGAGGATTTCTGGGGATTTAAAGATAATAGGAAATATAAAGAAATTTGTCCTCAGGCAAGCGGCCGGGATTATTGGAATAAGCAGAGATTATACGATGAGACCAAAAAAGGCAGCTCAATACGGTTCAAGGGTAAACAAAATCGTGATGAAATATTTAAAAGAATAGACAGAGACCCATTAAAAGGTAAAATAAGGAAGTCAAATTCGGTTCTTTATTAATTATTGATATCTCCCCTAGAATTATCACTGTGAGATCGACTGTTTTTCCAGGTTTTAGCTAGGGATCCTTAGATTTAGATTTTAGATATCCTTATCCTTCATGTAGAATTCTCTTTTATCACAAGAGCAGATAATGTAATTCTGATGCTTTCGATAGTGCGTTTTTTATTTATATAATTATCTAATTGCTCATCATAATTT
>CAYLQB010000050.1:4454-5965 GCA_964385745.1 uncultured Methanosarcinales archaeon | reverse complement strand
TGAGATTAAACATATTATTTATATCCTCCGTTGAAAGGAAGAAAGAACTTCTTGGTTGGACACCCGCTTGAAGAGCCATCATAGGCGCTTTCATATTTATCTTGACACCATTTTTTAAGTAATACCTCATACCTGTATAAAAAACAAATTTGTTTCCCTTACAAGACAGATCTACGCGAGAAGCTACATAATTTGGCCAACCTACGAACATTATCCCACCTTCCGAGAAATGTATTGCTCCCATATTTACATACGAAAAGCCAGAATCTAAGAAAGCACCTACTTCATCAACCACCCTCCTAGACCCATGTTGATAAATAATCATATTATCTAACTTAAAAGCGACCTTATCTTTGTATTTTTCTGGGTCCAAAAGCCAATCATTTGGATCTTGTGTTTTTGCTTTTATCTTTGGTATATTAAAACTCCTAACAACATCATCCAAAACTTGAAACCTGTCTGGGGAGATATTAAGGGTAACTAAGTATTTTTCTTCATCCTTATCTTTTACGTATGTTATTATTCTTCTAGTAAGTGTATCAAAGAGAATTTTACTGACAGCCTCCCCATTCTTGTAAGTACCATCTGTTACTAATCTAAGGGCTTCTCTTTCTCCTTGGGTAAGATATGTCTGGAAAGGATGATCCTGACTTACACGCAGGAGATCGTGAAGAATCGAAGGATCCAAACTATTCTCGCTCATAGTAAGAAATTGAGAAGGAATCAATGAAACTTCCTTATAGGAATCAAACATCTTCAGCGTCTTCTCCAACTCTGACTGAACAGCAGGTTTACTTATAACAATAATCTTATTAGGATAATAATCTACCTTAAGATTAAACAACTTACCCGCATCTCTAACTGAAAGAAGCGTAGCGGCGTTCCAACTACCCTGATTAAAGTAATAAAAATAAGACATAGAAATATCAGATAATGGAATCTTTTGACCATTCTTAAAACAATACCTCATTCCAGTATAAAAATCAAATTTATCACCATTAAGCGTAGTTATGCGCTCATGATAAAGATCACCCGCTTCGGTATGCTCTCCCTTCCATTGTGCATTAAGATATATCGCCAAATTAGTTGTATCTACATACGGTTGAGTATCCATAAGAAGAGCACCGACAGCAGAGAAACGTTTATTAATTTCTCCATTTAAATACACTGCAGAATTTCCAATTTTATAAGCTAACTTACCATTATACTCCGCAGGATTTGAAGCCCAGGGAGTGCTAACCAGTGAAGGCATAAGAATCTTTGGAAGATCAAAACTAAGGACAATATCACACAAAGTATTTATCCTTGATGAAGGAACATTTAAGGAAGCAAAATAGAAATTCTTGTCATTATCCTCTAAATAAACGAGTATGAGATCAGGATTAGTATTAAAGTATATCCTACTAGCTGCTTCTCCATTATTATAAGAACCATCTGTAATCCTGGAAAGAACAGTTATTTCTTTATCAGTTAAAAAAGTTCTGAAGGGATGATTAGTTTGAAGCAAAGCC
>CAYLQB010000050.1:0-4354 GCA_964385745.1 uncultured Methanosarcinales archaeon | reverse complement strand
GAATCAAACATCTTCAGCGTCTTCTCCAACTCTGACTCCTGTGGGGGCTGTTGATTGTTAGAAGGCGGTGTTGATTCCTTAGGTTTCGTTGGTGTCGTTGGTGTTGCTGGTGTTGTGTTATTCGTCGGCTTACTGGATTTTTTCTTCTCAGCAATAATACTATCAAAAACACTGCTTAACTCCTTCCCTTTAGTAGAAGGAATACTTAAACCGGCAAATTCAGTATGTTTGCCATCAGTAACTTTGAGCATAAGATAATAATCATTATCTTTTTTAATGAGGAGTATGGGATTAGGATAAGTAAGGCCGCTACTATAATCCGGACCTAACTCTCCATTTGACAAATTAGAATCATTAATTATCTTCCAAAGGTCTTTTTGATGTTCTGTTGTTAACAAGGAACCGTATTTCCTTTCGTATTTCCCAAGTATTTTAGACCAGAAAACTGATGAAGCAGGAAGGATAAGATATTTTTTAAAATCGCCAAAGCTCTTGTAAACAATATCAAAATCATTGAGAGTTTTCTCAAAGTCACTCTTAACCACAACATTAGGGATAATATTTTTATTCTGCTGTTGTTCTTCAGAAGGAGTTTTTATAGAGGGAGTATTATTTTGAGATGGACCTCCCTCTCTGTAAGGATTATAAAGAAGAACGCCTGTAAAGGTAATTGCTGCAACGAGAGTCGGAGCCAAAAACTTTGCCAGTATCCTTGAAACCCTATTTTTGTGAACTCTCTTACGAACCTCTGGTTTTTTCAGAATATAAGTAATCTCAACCGGCCTTTCTCTGCTCTCCCCACTTTCTTCTGTCTCTTTGCTTATAACATGACTTTTCCCAAGTGGATTACTCTTAATATCCCGCAGAACACTAATATCAGGATTACTATTGAATGATTTATCAATAATATCCAATAAGCGGGAATTTTCTTCAGGTATTTTCTTCTCCAAAGCAGAAAATAAAGCTTTCCTTTCTGTCCTTAATTTATCTTTCCTTTCTGTCCTTAATTTATAATCAGGAATACCCCCAAGTATTAAATAAACTGCCAAAGCACCAACACTATAAACATCCCTCTGAAGTAATATATTCTCAGAGGTTGATGCCCTCTCATTCAAAAAGAAGAAAAACTCTTTCTGCGAGGAATGATAAGAATTGTACACCTCAGGAACTGCATGCATTCTAGCAAGCCCGAAATCACCAACTGCTGCTACTACTTCTCCATTATTATCCTTTTTCAAAAAAACATTCCCGGGATGCAAATCAGTATGATACAACCCGGACGAATCTTCAACATTAATCAAACCATTAACCACATCATCCAAAACAGACAGTTTCTCTTCAAAACTTTTCAGTATGTGCAAACCAGAAAAGAGATTCCAATCCCACTTCTCCATAACCAAAAAGGGAACCTTAGGATAATCTGTCTTGCTCAGGATATCTTCAAGGTTAAGATCCCCAGCAGAATAGGCCTTAACAGTGTGTAATCCCTTTATTTTCACATTATTCTGAATCTCCTTATCAAAATTATTACGAACTTTACCATCAAACCAAAGCCCAGGCCTCAGAATTTTAATAGCAGCAGGACGAGGTCTACTTCTACCGTAAGCATAAGAAACACCATCAAAAACAATTCCAAAAGCACCAGAACCAAGAATTATGCCTGAAGTGTAGAACTCCCTGCTGTCCCTTTCCTTAATTTTTTGCATAAGCAAATTAAAATCGGATTCTAAATTATCACTAAAACTCCTTACCATACAAACCCTCAGTAAGGAAATGAAAGGATAGTTAAATACTTTTCGGTAGTAACAGGTAGGAATAAGACAAAAAGGGCTGCTTGCTGATAATCTGATTATACCAAAACTTTTTTAAAAGGTACGGCTAAAATAAGGGCTCATATGAGTAATGATGCTGATTATGATGATATAGCACCTGTTTACAACAAGCTCCATTTATATGAACAGCTGCAGAAATTAAGAATTATCAACGACAACCTAAAGATTAAACCATTTGATAAACTGCTTGACATCGGTTGTGGAACAGGGTTCTCTTCCAGAATTATTAAATGCAATATCACCGGAATAGACAAAAGTAAGAAAATGATTGAGATAGCAAAGGAAGAGCCGGGCAAATGGCTTTTGGGAGATGCAGAGGACCTTCCCTTTGATGATGCTTCTTTTGATAAGATTATTTCAGTCACTGCAATCCACAACTTTGACAATCCAGAAAAAGCCCTCGATGAGATGAAGAGAGTCATCAAGAAGAATAAAAAACCGAATATCGCTATCTCCGTGTTAAAGAAAAGCAGAAAATTAAATGAGATCCAGGGCTTGATAGAAAAGGAATTTAAAGTAAGAAAGATTATTCTCGAGGACAAGGATATAATATACTTTCTTTCAGAGTAAGTTATATTAAAGAAGTAATTCAAGAAATAGATAAATAAAAAAAAATAAAAAATCTCCGAGGAATACTCCCCGGAGCAAAACCTTGCTGGCTGCCTTCACAACTTTTTTGGGGGTGGGAGAAATGAAGGCAGAGAAATCAGCGATTATAAATTGGTTTACTCTGCGTTTTCCTGGCAAGCCCTTAACCGACTATTTCAATTCCGAGCTCATCACTTACATGAACCTTCTCCTTCGGTTTCATACTTGAACCAAGCTGTTTTCCCAGGATCCAAGGTGATTTAACACCAGTTACTATAGTCATAACAGTAAGTTTTCCTTTCATATCATCCTTAACTCTTGCTCCCCAGATGACATTTGCATCTTCATCCATTGCCTCTGTAACAAGCTCACCGACTCTATTGATTTCCTCTAAGGTCATGTCAGGTCCTCCTGTAACATGAATCAAAGCACCTGTTGCTCCTTTGTAGCTTATTTCAAGCAGAGGATTACTGAGAGCACCATTAACTGCTTCTTCAACCCTGTTGTTTGTATCAGATGTTCCTACTCCAATCGCAGCAACTCCTCCATCCTTCATTATTGCTTTAACATCTGCGTAATCCAGATTAACTAAACTTGGAACTGCTATCGTCTCGACAATTCCTTTTATCATAGTAGCGATTAATTCATTCGCAACAGCAAATGCCTGTTGTATTGGTAAGTTTCCTGCAATCTGGACTAACCTGTTATTATCAACAACGATGACTGTATCAGAGACCTTCCTTAACTGTTGAAGTCCGAACTCAGCTTTGTCAACTCTTGCCCTCTCAATCTTAAAAGGCATTGTGACTGTTCCAATAACTATTGCTCCAGCATCTTTTGCAATCTTCGCAACTACAGGGGCTGCTCCTGTTCCTGTTCCGCCACCTTCTCCTGCACATACAAAGACCATATCTACTCCTTTTAATGATTCTTTGATATCCTGTAAACTTTCTTTGGCTGCCTCAGCTCCTTTTTCAGGATAACCTCCACAACCTAAGCCACGGGTCAGGTCTTTTCCAATGAGGAATTTAAGATCTGCTTCTGTAATGTCCAGGTGTTGTTTATCAGTATTACAGGCGATTATTTCAGCACCTCTTACTCCCTTCTGATAGAGCCAGGAGACCATATTATTGCCTGCTCCTCCAACACCAACAACTTTAATATTGGCTTGTCCTTCCAGTCCTTCAAATTTCCTATCATTGTTGTAATCTTTCAATGCGTTTTGTATTATATAATCCATTTTTTTGACCCCCTTTTTATTTTTCATTTTGTCTTATATTTGTATACTTTAATATGTATTTAACAAAACAACCAAACAAAAACCAAAATATTTATATGTTAGTATACATTTACTACTACTTAGAATACAGATTGTGTCTTACGCCAAAAGATACAATAGAACCTCAACTGCCAAATTGAAGTTTGTATGATTCAAAATTCAAGTTACGCCAAAACTTGAACACGCCAAAATTTAACAACTCGCCAAAGTTGTTTTAATTTAATTCTAATCTTTTTTTAAGTATAAATCCATATTTAAGTATTTCTCAACTCTAAAATATATACTCAAAAATCTATATTATATACCTGTTCATTAATACCTATATTTGTATACTGGGGTATAAAATAGAGCGTTAACTACTCTTAAAGTGTAAAATTAACGAGGAGAATAGAAAAAGAAATAAAGGAATTGATATTACACCTGATTATTTCAAAATAATGAGAGTAAAATGACAAACTTACAGCAGATTATACAGGAGGATATCGACGGCATATACAAAATCTCAGAGAAAGAAATAGCACCGCCACAAGAGAAAAAGACAGGTATAAGAGGATTCTTTAATCTTTTCGGTAAAAAGAAAAAAGAGAATAAACATAATAATATCAGATTAATAAAGAAAGTAAAGTATGAAAGTTCTAAATTTCCAGAGAGACCT
>CAYLQB010000049.1:0-6026 GCA_964385745.1 uncultured Methanosarcinales archaeon | reverse complement strand
AGAGATGCTCTGCTCTCTTAAGTTCGTCCTCTACATCTAATAGTAACTCCTTCATTGTTTTAGTATAGTATTAATCTCTTGTATAAAAATTTTTGTTTTGTAAACAGCATCTTTCAAAAAATCAAGAGTAACAACCAGATTTTTTGAATATGTGTCATTACATATGACTAAACTTTTGTTTTTAACAAAAACAACAGGACTCTTTCTGTGTCTCTCAATAATTTCTTTCAAATTATCAAAGATGGACAGAATTTCAGGGTTAAGATTGTACTTTTTTAAACAATACTGTTTGAACATCCTTTTTTTATCGGAAGAATTGTTCAATTTAACAAAAGGTATTTTTTTATAAGTCATATCATGTTCTAATAAAGATGTCATCGCTTTTGACATGGCAAGAAAAGTATCCTCAACAATTATAATTATCAACTTATAATCGCCAATCAAAGGAAGTGTGACATTGAGGAGATGATCTGCTACGCTGAGCTTGTTTTTAGCTTCAAGTATTTGATTTTTAAAATCTTCTGAGATTGTTTTCCCGTTCATATAGGGAGTATAAGATTTTTTTATTTATTACTCTTTCTATATTTGTAACAATAATCAGCAAGTTCAAGGAAAACTTTTTAAACAAAAGATATTACTCCTCTTTCGGGTAATTCCTGACTCCCCTGAAAAGGAGGAAAGTCCGCCCACAAAAAAAGCTGCTGTAAAAAGCTCCTGAAAAGGAGGGCTACGGCTCAGAAAAAAACAGCCCTTGAGCAGGATGATTTATTTTTTAATGACTTTTCAAGGGATTTGGTGAAACTGCGAGTCCCAGCTGTGCAAGTCGCAAGACGCTTAGTAGAATGTCAGGACAAACCATTCGTATGAGGTTTGACAGAAGGCGGCTTATAATTACCCAAATAAATATATTTAATGGTGCAAAAAATGGCAAAAAATAATATATCCCTTCCAGCAAGTGGTGGGGGCTTAATGCGTTACTCTGATGAATTTAAGAGTAAAATACAATTAAAACCTACCCATATTATCATTTTGATTGTCCTGGTGATTATACTTGAGATTATTCTACATACGATGTACTCTTCCTTATTATAAATTAAAAATTGGGATAATACATTGTTAATGAAGTGATATATAATGAAATTCAATCAAAGGAGAATGCAGGAAGCGATGAGACGTTTAGGAGTGCAACAACAAGATATTGAAGCTGAAGAAGTGATAATAAAGGGGAAGGACAGGGATATTATCATTACTAAACCGCAGGTTGTAAAGGTCAATCTTATGGGGCAGGACACTTTCCAGATAGTTGGTAATGTAGAAGAGAAGGAGAAAGGTTACGAACCGTCTGAAGAGGATATTAACCTTATAGTTGAAAAGACAAACATCGAACGTGATAAAGCAATTGAAATTCTGAAGAGGAATAACGGAGATATAGCCCAATCCATCCTTGAAATAAGTGAGAAAAAGTAAATTTTATTCCAATTTCTTTGTTAAGATTTATAAATAAAAAGTCACTTCAGATATTTATGGCATTCATAAAGAATTCCAACAAAGAGAAGAAAGACCAGAAAACGAATAAGTTAAGTTCTGGAAGTGAAGTTATAGACAAACTTCTGAATGGGGGTTTTGAAAAGGATATAATAACAACTGTTTATGGTCCTGCCGCATCTGGAAAAACGACACTCTGTCTACTGGCTATGATTTCAGGTGTTAAACATGGAAAGGTAATCTTTATTGATACAGAGGGCGGGTTTTCTCTTGAGAGATTAAAGCAATTAACGCGGGATTACAGAAGAGTTTTAGATAGAACCATTATATTAAAACCGACAAAATTCAGCGAGCAGAAAAAAGCATTCAAAGAGTTAAACAACTTAATACTAAACGATGAAAAAACAAAAGTGGCTTTAATTATAGTTGATACAATCTCCATGCTCTACAGGGTTGAGAAGGAAAAGAGCAACATTAAGGAGTTAAACCATGAACTCGGCACCCAGCTCAACTTATTAAGTGAGATTGCAAGAAAAAAGAGAATTCCTGTCTTAATAACAAACCCGGTATATGCAGATTTTGAAAATAAGGATGAAGTCAAAATAGTTGGTGGAGATATCACAAAATACGCAAGTAAGTGTATGATTGAACTTGAGAATTTAAAAGGAAATAAAAGGAGGGCAATTCTTATAAAACATAGAAGCCTGCCTATGGAAGATATTATATTTGAAATTAGAGAGAAAGGAATCTTTGAATCCAAAGAGAGAAAGGGTTTTAAAATATTTGATTAGGTGATAATATGACTGAATTATTATATATGCTAAATTGCTATTTAAAAGAATTTGATGCAGAAGTAGTTGATATTGTTAAAGATGAAAATTCTGATGGCTCCTTCTTAATCGAACTCGACAGAACAGCGTTTTATCCAAGAGGCGGGGGACAACCAAACGACACTGGATTCATTACAAAAACAAACTCAAATATTAAATTAAAGGTTGTTGATGTATTAAAAAAAGAAGGTAAGGTCTTTCACAAGGTTGAAGGCAGTCCTGATGAATTGAAGAGAGGCGACAAAATCCACGGCACTGTTGATTGGCAAAGGAGATATTATTTCATGAGGTGCCATACTGCTGCCCATGTCCTCTCAGCTGTCATCAATAAAGAAACAAACGCCTTAATCACAGGGAATAACATAAGCGAAGATAAGGTGAGAATTGATTTTAATCTTGAGAATTTTGATAGGGAGGCATTTAAACACTATGAAGAAGAAGCAAATAGAATCATAAAAGAAGGACATGAAGTAACTCTGTCATTAATGCCAAGAGAAGAGGCCTTTAAGATTCCTTCCCTTGTAAAATTAAAAAAACAACTTCCTGAAACAATAAAGACAGTAAGAGTTGTTAAGATTGAAGGTGTTGATACTCAGGCATGTGCAGGTACACATGTCAAAAACACGAGAGAAATCAAAGGTGTTCAGATTATAAAACTTGAAAATAAGGGAAAGAATAATAGGAGGGTTTATTTCAAGCTAATAGAATAAAAAATAAGAGTAGAGAAAAACAAGAGAGGTGTATCTCATGGAAAAGTTTGTTAATCAGGGGTCTTATTGTCTCATAATAAGATTAAGTGAGGATAGGAAGATAAGAATTGGAAAACTCGGTGTTTTTGACTTTCCTGAAGGTTATTATATTTATGTCGGTTCTGCGATGAAGAACCTAAAACAGAGAGTTAGCAGACATTTATCATCAACAAAGAAATTCAGATGGCACATTGACTATTTCTTAGAGGTCTCACATATAGTAAAACTTCTTATTTTTCCTTCTAAAAAAAGATTGGAATCAAAAATAAGTAAATTTTTGGAAAAGGAAGTAAAGAAAGGCAACAGTTCTATCATTGCTCCAAAATTTGGCTCCACTGACTCAAAGGATAAAACACATTTATTTTATTTTGTGAGCAGAAGAGAACTTAACACTGCCCTTAATGAATTAAAAGAAAACATTAAAAAACAAAAGTAGAGGACTGTAAAAATAAAAAGTGAAAAGAAGAGAAACAAAAAATAAGTTAAAGATTTATTCTTCCTCTGTAAAGTCCTCAATATTATACTTAAAGTCAGTGTCCTTTGTAATCTTTCCCTTTCTCTTTAAGAATTCCCTGGCAAGAATCCAGAAGATTAAACCCAAACTTTTCTTTCCTTTATTATTACATGGAACAGCGAGGTCTATCTTATTTGTCTGATTGTTGCTATCGCATAATGCAATAACAGGGATGCCCACCTTAGCAGCATCATCCATTATATTCTTATCCGGCCAGGGGTCTATTATGAATATTAACTTTGCCTCTGTGTAAGTTTTCAAACTTGGATTTGTCAAAGTTCCTGGAGGATATCTGCCTATAAAGGTTCTTACGCCTGTCACCTTTCCAAACATAGAGACCGGTTTCCAACCATTCTCTCTCTTACACGCAATTATAATGTCCTTTGGTTCATAGTTGGCCATAAAGTTGGCGGCCAATCTCAACCTCTTATCTATCTCCTGGAGATTGAGTATAGCAAGACCGTCCGGCCTTATTTTGTATATAAAGTTGGACATATACTTTGTTTTAAATTTTGTTCCGATATGTATACCTGATTTCAAATAAACTTCCTGGGAAACCAATAATTCTTCTGCCATAAAAAACACCTCACTCACAATAATTAAATGTTAAATTTTTGTCATACCAAGCGAACCAGAAAACCACTTTTTTATTACCTCAGTGGCCTCATCCTGTTCATACAGGACGGTTCATCACATTGCTGTTTAAAAACAAGGATGCTTTGGTATTGAGAGAAGGGCAATCCAGGTTATTTATAAATTTAACTAATTATAATCAGTAACTGCCCAACTGTTTGTTAACTATTACATTTTTCTTTAAGTATAGGATTATTACTTTGATTATAATAATTGCACAACACATTCTGTAATTCTTGTTTGTTCATAAAACCCTCATATTTTTTATCATTAATTATTAAGGTTGGGTATTCAGTAATATTGTATACCCTTTCTAACATCTGAACAAGCGGCTCATCAGTGAAGTCAGCATCAAATGAGAAGACAAGCAGGTTCTGCTTAAATTTCTTCTTAAAATAAGACAACAGCGTTCCAGTATCATCACATTCTGGACATCTTTTAGTGTGAAAGTTAAGTACGGTTACAATTTCATGATTGCTGCATGTCTTCTTTATCCTCGTGGCGAGGGTCCATGATTTAACCTCCTCAATCAAATACTGCCTTAACAATATATTGAATTTCTCTCTATTAAGAGAGGAAGATGCTACTCTATAATTCTCAAGTTCAGAACCTTTCTTATCTAACCTGATTAGATACTCATTGAAGGTGTATTCAAGACCTGTGCATACCTTAGTATTGTTAACGCCGGAAGTAAGATACATATACTGCACCTGTAAACTTTCAAAATCATTTTTTTCTTCCTCATAAAAATTCATCAGGTATTCTACTCGTTTATTTTCAATAATGAGACCTAAGGTTATACCGAGAATAAAGATTAAGGAAACTATCATAGCTGATAAGATGTACTTTTTTGAGCTGACTTCTCTCTTTTTCATAAAATAAAACCCCGCAATTTATAGGACTATTGAACATTATTATTTAATCTTTTTGGTTAGTATACTTTTTATTAGTTTAATCCCGAGTTTTTATGTTCACCACTCTATCTCGCTTTCTCCCATTTTTGAGTTATCCTGCCAAAAAGAAAATCCTTAAGTATACCGAGCCAAACTACACCTATAATAAGATAGTAAGCGAACAGGTAGAGGAGAGTTGACCATCTCCCTTGTTTCACAACATTTTCACTGGATAATTTGTGAGCAAGATAGAATATTAAAAATGAGAGAGCGAGAACGGTCATACCAATTAATAATCTGTAAACATCAACATTTAATGGGTTCAAATTTAATTGTATATCAGATAACCATGTCATAATATCAAAGTGAATAAGGACCAATCTTCTAAACAACCTGTATAAGGGCCTTATTACAGAAAAGAATAGAAATGCAGAAAATAAACTTAACGACAAGAATCCTGAAAATAGGACTATAGGTAATTGCATCAAACCAAAATCTCCATACTTTCTATTGAATAACATATCTTTATAGTTTAATGTATTCAACAAAGCACCGACATTCCACCTCTTTCTCTGTGAATAAAGCCCTTTTATCTTATGAGGTGCAACAGTATAAACAACAGGACTTACTAATTGAATAATCTTGTAATTGTGCTTTTGAATTCTGTAAGCCATTTCTAAATCTTCTGTTAGAAACGCCTTCTTGAAACCACCCAACTTCTTGACTATGCTCGTCCTGTAAAGTGAGAAAGGTCCTGGTGCTACATGAACACAATTCAGATAACTCAACAATCTTTTATAGAACATATTTATCAGGTATTCATACCATTGGACCTTCTCCAGCAATGTTTTTGGGTTATCAACTTTCATGAATGGGAGGACAATACCAACCTCCCTGCTATAAAAGTGAGGCAACATCTTTT
>CAYLQB010000048.1:0-6327 GCA_964385745.1 uncultured Methanosarcinales archaeon | reverse complement strand
GAGGCAACATCTTTTTTAAGGCGTCTCTCTCTATGCGAGAATCTGCATCCATACATGCAAAGAATTTTCCACGGGTTATCTTTAACGCTTTGTTGAGAGCAGCCCATTTTCCAGAATTTTTCTGCCTGATGAGAGTTATGCTTGTCTCCTTGTGCTTCTTCATAATCGCTTTAACCACTCTTGATGTCTTATCCACAGAACCATCATCAACCACGATAATCTGCAATTTATCACGTGGATAATCAAGCTGAATGACAGAATTCAGTGTTTTTGAAATCACATCTTCTTCATTATAAGCTGGTATGATTATTGTAACAATTGGCAACTTTTTCAGTTTTTTCATCTTCTCATTGGGAGTAGAAGTTAAATACGTAACTAACCAGAAGATTGAATAATAGAGAGATATTGAATAAACAATTGTAAGGAAAATATCTATGCCATTCATAGATAATAAAACTGTTTATATATTTAAAAAGATTTCCAAAGGGTTAGAACAAATCAAAAATTTTAATATCTTCGTATATTGGTCCTTCATTAGTTAATGTTGATTTCTTTAATTTAAAGTTGGGCACATCAAATTTAATCTTTTTAACGATTATATTATCCACCACTCCAAGAAGTTGTTCCTTATCCGCCTGTTTAACTCTTGCTATAGTTATATGGCTCAAGAAAGGAGATTCTTGGTCAATATTCATACCTGAAAGAGCATCATTAACTAATTTCTGCAATTCATAAATATGTTGGCCAGATGTTCCCACCCATATCACTCTTACAAACTTTCTGCTCGGAAAGACACCTACTTCATCAAGCGTCAAAGAAAACTTTTTGAACCGAACTTGTGATAAAGCAGAGGATATTTTTTCAAGTTCCTCCTCTGTTTTCTCACCTAAAAATTGTAGTGTTATGTGAAAATCATTTGTGAATTTGAAAACACCTGCTTTAAGTTCTGACTGGATTCTTTTCAGTTCATCCTTAACCTCAGGAGGCAGGTCTACAGCAATAAAGGTTCGCATAGTAATCACATCAAACAAAAATACACTGATTATAAAAATCTTTGCAGTTAGAAGTGTCAAATCAGAAAACTCCGCACAGGCAACTTACAAAAAGTTTTATGTTAAAAATAAAGATAAAAAGAATCTGTAAAAGGATAACCATAGAACTTACGAATCACTTACAAATCCATCAACCGGATTTTCTGTAAGTTATTTTAATTCTTACCCATCGTACTTACTCATCACAGACCGCCTTTTTAACAGGATAATCAGAAGGTAGAACAAAAATACTAAAATAAAAGAAATCAAATAAAAAGGCGCAGAGTAAAAATAAAATAAAAAAGTGTTATATCTGTTGCTATATCTGCCGGCTTCTCGTAGAGGTTTGTTTAAATACAGTGTCAAAGTATTTTCATTAATTTCTGTACACTTTATACCTCAATAACCTTACGCTTTAAAGTCAATTATGCCATCTGTTGTTACTCTAAATGCTGCTTCTCCCTCTGGCAGATTTGGGGAATCAATAAGCTTCGCAACCCTCGAACCCTTCTTGCCTTTTCTTATATAAATTCTGAAAGTACTCGCATGGGCAACTATATTTCCTCCTATTGCTTTTGTCGGATCTCCAAAGAAGACCGCCGGGTTTGACATAACCTGATTTGTCACGAAAACACAGGCGTTTAAACCATCAGCAAGTTTCATTAATGTATGCATATGTTTATTGAGTTTCTGCTGTCTATCTGCCAAGGTCCCTCTACCGATAAATTCTGCCCTGAAGTGGGCTGTCAGAGAATCAACAACTATTAATTTGACCTTCAACTTTTTCTTTTTCACTAAGTCCTCAATCTTTTCTGCCAACAGCATTTGATGGTCTGAATTATAAGCCCGAGCAACCATTATATTTTTTAGTACCTTTTCAGGACTTAGCTTTGCCGCTTTTGCCAATTCAATTATCCTCTCAGGTCTGAAAGTGTTTTCAGTATCAATGTATACAACGACATTTTCAGGGTTCATCTTCTGAACATTCACAGCCAAAACATGAGCTAACTGTGTTTTTCCAGAGCCGAATTCTCCAAATGCCTCTGTTATAGCTCCTGTTTCAAAACCACCACCGAGAAGCTTGTCAAACGAAGAACTTCCTGTTGGAATCTTCTCAACTCTTGCGCGTTTCTTCAATATTTCTTCTCCACTCTCGAAACCCATTTCGAGTTTATCCCTGGAGAAGTTTATTATTTTCCTTGCAGCTGACTCAGAAACGCCAGATGCCTCAACGAGTTCTGCAGGTGTTGCTACTGCCAAACTCATAAGTGTTGAATAACCTGATTGAATCAGTTTTTCAGCTGTTGCAGCTCCTACTCCAGGAACATCAGTCAATGATAATTCTTTTTCCATATTCTCACCCATCTTCTTGTTGTACTTATTGATTTAAATCTTTTTCTATTTCTCATTAAAAAGTAAAAAATATTTAATGATGAATCTGAATAACAATTAAAACCAGCTCTTGTCATTCTTCATTTAATCTAAACATACAGTTCGGTGAGATTGAGACCTCCTGCATAAATTTCTCGGCAATGTTCTTGGTCTTATCTTCTCATGTTAATTATTTAACCTGCTTATAAGGGGTTTTAAAAGGTAATGATTTAAACATTTAGAGAGTTATCAAAGACAATTTTTTCTTTAAAAGTTATCTTATCCATACAATAAGATATAAGACATTAAACCATTGCCTCATGAACCGTATGTTAAATAAACTATTTAAGATTAAGCTTCTCTTATTAATGCTTCTTCGTAGGCCCTCGTCAACAACATAATTGCCTTTGGAACATCGCTCATTCTAAAAGAGTTGGTGTTCTTCCAGTCACCGTCTTTTGTCTTGTATGCTCTTGTTAGTGTTATTGTCTTATACTCTGCGTTTTCTCCTGTATTAGTTCTTGCCTTGTTGTTCCATATTGTTAACGCAACACTTCCAGCTCTTAACTTAAGTTCTGGTCTGTGTTTGTCCTCATTTAAATTTTGTGTTTCTTCCATTTTATCCTCCTTGCTATTCGCATTTTATTTCATGTGTTTTAAACTAAGAGAGGAGTAGTTTAATTTGTTTAAAAGCCCTCTCCGGCATAATGTCCAGTGGTTATGATATCTTTCGCTTAAAATAAAGAAAAGGGTCTAAGAATTTGAAGGAGATTGTATAAATAAGAAATGTTGTTTTATAAATAAAATTAAGTCCTGTTGAGAAAGGTTTGAAATCACCCTATTTATTTGAATTATCCTCTTCACCAACAACATCCTCCACATCAAGTTCCTCATCATTGTCATTGTTGGTATCCTTACTTTCCGAAGATACAGAATTATCCTTGCCCTTATCTGATTTGCTATTCTCCACTTTTTCTCTATTCTTCTCTGCTTCAGGGCTCTCATTAGAACCGGTGACCTCATTCATTTTTATCTCTTCTCTACTCTTCATTACCTCATCAACATCTGCATCTCTCACTTCATCAGGAAGTTTCTCTATCTGGGATTTAACAAGTTTCTCCTCCTGCTTATAGTCAGGTTTGCTTATGTCCTCAACTATGAATTCCATCTTGCCAAACATCTTGTTAATACTGACCCTGCCTTTAACGACGAACTCTGTTCCTAAAAGCTCTGTCCTTATTTCATCAAACTTTTCAGGTTCATCTTTGTATAATAACAATTCATCCTCACTTTTACCAAGGACTTTAAGAACAGCATTTCTGAAGAAAACCAACCTTATTGTTCCTGTCCCGTCATCACCCAATAAATTTAATACATAAGCATGCTTTGGAGTTACCTTTCCATGTATTTCACAGAAGAAACCTCCCTCTTTGAGTGTTACTTTTCTTCCACACTCAGGACACACCTCGTAAAACCTTGGCTCGAATATTTGGACAATGGTCAATCTCAACTCAACCTGCCTGTCAGTTTCTTTCAATTCTTGAATTGTCTTTCTGGTATAGCTTGACTTTATATCCTCTAAATGTAGTGTTTCATCAGCTGGATTTATTATTACCTTTGAGCGGTCATTCAAATGAATTTCCTTACTGTCATTTCTTCCCCTGACATAACCTGCTATGACCTTTACTATATCGCCTACCTTTATTTTATTGACAGTGTCGGCAATATTGTTCCAAAAAACCACTCGTATAGAACCGGTTTCATCAGCTATTATTATAGAAGCAACTTTACCCTGCCTGTTTCCTGTTGAGAATTCCCTCACACCAAAGTTCTGCTTTACAACACCAACTGTCTCAACATCTCTCATACCGAGCAGTATATTTTTTATCTTTAACCTTCCAGAGACCTTATCAAATAATTTTATTCCAAGTTCATTTGCTACAATATGAGCAGCACCATTTCTTGTTATTAAGCCAGATAATTGTTTAACCTTCTGGTTTATCAGATTCTCAACACTTTCTTTAGTGTAACCTGTCTTTTCAATTATCCTGTTTAAGAGTTCCTCATATGTTATTTTTATCATTATCAAGCAATAATCTTAAAGTTCTATAAATAACTTTCTAAATTATATTTCCTGTGAATTCTATGTTTTTATAGAAATCTGTGTAATTATTTAATGTTCAGTTTTGGTAGCGCATTCTTCCTGCTGACTTCAAGTTTCATACCTTTATAACATAATAGAATTAAATCGTCGTTTTGTGTGCATTTATTGAGATTGTTTGTAGTAATCATACTCTCATCATCCGGGCTTAAGAAAAGAAGTTTGTTCCCGTCTTTTAAGACAGACAATATCTGCCTGTTCGCCTTTGATTTATCATAAAGTACAATGGGCTCTCTGTTGTTGAAAACACGAATACTTAACTGGTGAGTATTTAGGTTTAGTCGTTGATTATTTTCCATGAGATTACTGCTGAAATTGAGTTTTATCTCTTTAATGAGGTTTGATTTGCTGTCAAACAACAGAAGACCTGTTTTATCAGATACATTCATGATGTTAATATAATATGTCTCTCTTGTATTTGGAAGTAATTGATTGAGGTCTATTTCGCAATAGCAATTATTGTCACGGGTGTAATAACACTTCTGCAAAGAAAGAGAGAATGTTACGAAGCCCTCTTTTACCCCTTCTTCACAGGCATCTCCATTGTTTATTTCTTTAATATCTGGATAATATGACTTTAACTGTGATATATTATTATCAACACAGTCCTTAAAATTCAACTCATTCAGGCAATAATCTTTTATGCCTCTGATTTTGTTGTAAAAGTTTATCATTTGCTCTAACTGAAAATCATCACTTGTCTTAAAAGAAGTATCTACTGTATACAAACCGCCTTCACAGGATACTCTACAATCTGCCTTTGTATTGTCAGAATAATAAAGATTATCAATGGGATAATAGCATAGGGGATTTATGTTCTTATTACCTATCACAATTTGGAAGAACAGATAATTGTCTGGTGGCAACCTGCTTATCTCTCCAATCTTAGTTCCTTTGTCAACAGTTTGTCCAAGTTTAACATTAACCTTAATGAGATTGGAGTAGACAGCTACGAATGTTGTGTAATTAATGGCAACTGAATTGCCATTTACTAATGTAACTCTGCCATTTTTTGCTATTGAATAAACATTGCCTCTGCCTGAGGGTGGTTTGGCATTAATCCCAGTTGAAAAATCCTCTCTCTTTGTGACTTTATTAATTATTTTACCATAACACCCTGTACTGTCTGTTATGAGATAATAACCATTGTAAGTATCAACAGGCCAGAGTAAATCGCTCGGTACAGGACTCCCCATTATAAAACTTTTTTTATAACCAGAAATACCTACTACTTTAACACCCTTAGAAGTATTGAGTTTTAATATATAATTGTCAGTTAACAGATAAGGACTTGCATTTAAGTATTTCTGCAGGTCTTCCCTGAAAAGAGATAAGAAGTTCTCTGAGAGATCTGTATCATCGGCCTCTGAGTAAACTCCTATTATATGCTTATGTCCCCCATTTTCCAGAAAATCAGCAATCCCCTGTCTTAAAGCCAGATTGGCTGACTCCTGAACATATATCCTTGATTTTTCTGCCTCCTGTTGCGTCAACAGCATATTTATTGCTTCCTGTCCCAACTGTCTATTTTGAAATAAGGACCTCTTTTGATTGATAAAGATAAGTAAATAAATAAGGAGTATTAAAGAGGCGAAATAGATTAAAGGAGAGTAAAACATAGTCGTTGCTCTCTTTGAATACTTAAACCCCTTCTTTTTTTTGAATCTCATAGTAATAAATTCCTCAGGATGATTCAACAATTTTGTTAATCAAAAAATAATTATCTGCCTCTTAAGTTCTACTTAACTCTTTCAGTTGATTAGT
>CAYLQB010000047.1:0-6346 GCA_964385745.1 uncultured Methanosarcinales archaeon | reverse complement strand
TGATGTCATAAAGGCAATAATAGAACGTTTAGTAAGTGCTTATGACTTAATATTTGATTCTTTGCTAAAATATGAGCAGGAAAATGGAAAAAAGTTTGATAGCCCGAAGACACCCGGGTTGAAAATCAATAAGGTAAGAGTTCTATTCCCGGACGATCAGAGGGTCCTGGAAGAAACTGACTTCTATATGTTTCTGAAAAAGGTACTACGTTCAGATTTTAAGAGGGAAAATGAGTACAGAAAGCATGTTACCATGCTACTTGATTTTGATGGTGAGGAGATGCCAATCGATTATGATACAGTGATGAGTTATTATAAACGTGCGATGAGCTTCTTAAACTATCTTAGAATCAAATATTTAGGTGAAGAAGAACCTATTTAATTGAATTGCATAAGAATATATTTATATAATAGTGTATTTTATTATTAAATTACTTTAAGAGTGTAAAGAGGGGTAAAAAATGGCTAGAATAATTCTTGTAACTGCTGGAAAGGGAGGTGTCGGAAAGACAACAACTGCCATAAACTTAGCTACTGCACTGCATAATTACGGCAGACCAACTGTTTTAATCGATTTTAATATTTATTCTGCAGATGTCAATCTCCATTTAGGAGCGTTTAGGAGTAAGGATACAAGTCATGATATTTTATTGGGTAAGAAGAAGGTCAAGGATACACTCTATCTGCACCCTTCCGGGTTGAGGTTCATCCCGGCATCACCTTCTATGAAAAAGGCAGAGGAGATTGACATAAATAAGATAGATTCTTACATTAAAGAGATGCTTAATTTCCTCAGAGATAGGACAGAGATTATTATAATAGATGCAGGGATATTGTTTACTCCATATGTTAGAAAATTAATTGATTATGCTGATGATGTAATATTGGTAACAACTCCTGACAGGGAGTCAGTTGCAAACACTCTCAAAGCGTCGAAGTTAATTGAAAAGAGGGGAAAGAAAGTGCTGGGTGTAATAGTCAATAAAGTTGAGAATCATCCTGTTGAATTATCAAAAAAGGAGATAGAAACCTTTGTTGAGAAGCCGGTTATTACTTTAATTCCGTTAGATAGTGCAGTTAAAGATGCTTTAAGATTAGAGTTCCCTGTTGTGCACTACAATCCAAAGGCCCCTTCAAGTTTGAAATTTAAGGAAGCAGCAGGTAAGATTATTGGAAGAAAGTATGAACTACAGCTTGATAAAGAGGAAAAAAAGAGCTTGTTCTACAAAATTTTAGAGGCAATAGGTCTGAGGTAAAATATGAACCCCGAGAAGCTTGCTGAAAAACTTAGAAATAAAGGATGGAGTGAGGATGATATTGAGAAGGCATTGCATATATTAACACAACCTGTTCAGGATCCTTTATCTGTTAAAATAATGTATTGGACAGCTCTCCTTGCGGCTTTACTCGGCAATTTATTTGTGGCTATAATTATAGTTCCTTTTCTATTATTAATCAACAATTCTCTCATTTACTTTGTAATCTTCATACTTGCATTCGCTTTTGGCGCATTATTTAATTCTCTGTTATCTCAGTTAGAGGCCTTTGGTGGTACTTATATTGTAGCGACTCTGTTTATACCCTCACTTGCTGTGATTAATGCCCTCTTTATGTTTGGGCTGTCAAAGGTGTTCATCTCTACATTTAATCTTCCGCTTGAACACACCATTCAGTCAACAATTGCCATTACCTATGCATTGGTATTTTCCTTACCTTTTATATTCTCAAAGTTGAGAGAGAATGTGGAAATTATAGCTTAATTAAGTTATTTTTCTGAACCAAAGAAAATACAATAGAAACCTTTAAATAGCAATCTTTTACCCCCTTTTCTAAAGCCCGAGTTCACGAGGAGTGAGCGGCAATAGGGTTGCCAGTTTCTCCTTTGAATTGAGCTTTTTGTTGGGTGTGAATATGAATAAAGAAAAGTCGAAAGTAGAGAAAGTAGATAGTCAGCATGCGGAAGTACAGGATAAGGACTTTAAGCACATAATTAGATTGCTCAACGCTGACTTGAATGGTAATAAGAAGATAATTACATCTCTCAAATCTATAAGGGGAGTCAGTTTTATGTTTGCAAATGCGGTCTGCAAAGTTGCCGGGGTGGACCCAAATCAAAAGACAGGATATTTGAAAGATAAAGAAGTCAGCAAGATTGAAGAAGTTCTTAAAAATCCTGCGAATTTCAATATTCCCTCTTGGATGTTTAATAGAAGACGGGATTTAGAAACTGACAAAGATATTCATGTATTGGGCGTTGACCTTGAGATAAAGACAAATGAAGATATAAGAAGGATGAAGATGATAAGGAGTTACAGAGGTATCAGACATATGTTCCACCTGCCTGTCAGGGGACAACGCACAAGATCAAACTTCAGAAGGAATAAAGGCAGGGTCGTTGGTGTTCTAAAGAGAGCAGCGAAGGCTGCCAAAGGTGCTAAGGATGCCAAAGGAAAAGTAATGAGAAAGTAATATGAATGATTGTTGTTAAGGTGTTAAAATGGGTGGTATTAAGAGACAAAGGAAAAAGTATTCCAAACCGAGCAAACCTTGGGAAAAAAGCCGTATGGGAGAAGAGAGTAAATTAGTTAAGGAATATGGGTTCAAGAATAAAAAAGAATTATGGAAAATTAATTCATTACTTAATAAATTTAAGGAGCAGGCCAAAGAATATGTCAGGGAGACCCCTGAGAATCTCAAATTCAGAAAAGAACTTCTGCAAAAAGTTTATTCATTAAGTTTAGTAGATAAAAACGCAAAAGTTGATGATATACTTGGATTGAACCTCAAAGAATTACTCGAACGAAGATTGCAGACAATTGTTTACAAAGCAGGACTTGCGATGTCCATAAAGCAGGCGAGGCAGTTTATTACTCATGGTTTTATAATGATTGGAGACAGAAAAATAACCTCTCCATCATATATAGTTAAGCGGGGAGAAGAATCACTCCTGAGAATCAATCCAAACTCAAAGATTTCAAGTCCGGATCATCCTGAAATATTGAAAATAATGAATAGAAATAAGGTTCCTAAAATAGAGGAATCAGAAGAGGAAAAGCCGCATAAAGAAGGAGTGGCAGAGAAAGAAGCGGAAAAGAAAAGTGATGCAGAAAAGAGTAAACACAAAGAAGAAAAGAAGAGCAATAAGAGCAAAAAACAGGATAAAGGGAGTAAAGAAAAGAATAAAGAGAAAAAGCATAAAGAAGATAAAAATAAGAAAGCAGAGGTAAAAAATGCCTGAGAATAGACAAAGAACAGATCGCAGAATAAGGTGGGGAATAGCTCATATTTATTCATCTTACAATAATACAATTATTCATATAACTGATTTGTCAGGTGCTGAAACAATAGCGAGAGCATCAGGTGGCATGGTTGTAAAGCAGCAGAGGTTGGAGAGCAGTCCAACAGCAGCTATGATTGCGGCAAAGGCAGCGGGAAGAGCAGCACTTGAGAAAGGAATAAATGCGTTGCATATAAGAATAAAAGCACCCGGCGGGCAAGACGGACCTAATAATCCAGGACCTGGAGCTCAGGCAGCTGTCAGGGCATTGTCAAGAATGGGGCTTAGAATTGGAGTTATTGAGGATGTAACGCCAATACCTCATGATTCTTGCAGAAAATCAGGAGGCAAGAGAGGTAGGAGAGTATGAAAATAAAAATACTAAAAGACGAAAATTTGAAACTTCATTTTTTGGTTTCAAACACAACACCTGCATTTATGAATACTCTTAGGAGGATAATTGTTGAAGAAGTTCCAACAATGGCAATAGAAGAAGTAGAATTTTTCAAGAATAATTCAGTCCTATATGATGAAATCATTGCCCACCGTTTAGGTCTTATCCCCTTATCAACTGATTTAAAACATTATAATCTACCGGATGAATGCACTTGCAAAGGAGCGGGCTGTGCAAAGTGTCAGGTAAAGTTCACTCTAAAAGAAAAGGGCCCCAAAACAGTTTATGCTGAGGACTTAAAACCAACTGATTCAGAAATAAGGCCTGTTTACCCCAAGATGCCAATTGTAAAATTATTAGAAGGACAGCAATTGGAAATAGAGGCAACAGCACAACTTGGCAGGGGAAAAGACCATATGAAGTGGAGTCCAGGATTACCTTATTATAAACAAACAGTTGATATAAATATTAAAAATAATAAAATAAAAAATAAAGAAGAGTGTGCTGCTCAATGTCCAAAGAAAATATTGATAGTAAAAAATAACAATCTTGAAGTTGACAAGAATAAAATTTATGAGTGTGACCTCTGTAATGCATGCAGTGATCATTGCAGTGAAGGAGTATCTGTAATTCCAAAGGAAGGAGAGTTCATATTTTACCTGGAATCATGGGGACAATTGAGCACAAAAGAAATAATTAAAAGGGCAGTAAAAGAGATTGATGATAAGTTCAATGCTTTTATAGATGTCCTGAAAAACGCATAAAAACCCTTATGCTCATCGCGGGGGTAGCAAAGCCTGGTCAAATGTGCAAGGTTGAGGAATTGTGCTTGAAAACAAAGCAGAATGCAAATGCCTTGTCCCTTAGTGGGTTCCTGGGTTCAAATAGAGAGGACAAAGGTAATCTCTGGAAAGTCCCAGCCCCCGCATTTGCAATCTACAAAACCAACACAAAAACAAGATAATTCATAATCATAACATATAGACAAATAAAAAGTAATAAGAAAGGAAGGGTAAGAAATGGTATTAAAAACAAAAACGACAAATCCCGAATTGAGGTCTTTAATACTTGAACTTAGAAGGAAAACCCATAAAGTAAACAAAGCTTTATGGAGAAGGATAGCGGATGATCTTGAAAGATCCAACAGGCAGAGGAGAATAGTAAATCTGTCAAGAATAAACAAGTATTCAAAAGAGAATGAGGTTGTTGTTGTTCCTGGAAAAGTTCTTGCCTCCGGAGATTTAAATCATAAATTAACAATTGCTGCCTTCTCATTCTCAAAGCAGGCGGTTGAGAAAATAGAAAAAGCAGGCGGTAATGCATTGACATTGAAGGAGATTATGGATAAAAATCCTGAAGCTAAGAATATTAAAATAATAGGTTAATTATTGAAAGGTCATTAAAATGATAATAAATGCTGAAAACAAAATTATGGGAAGGGTGGCAAGTTTTGCAGCTAAGAATGCACTGCTCGGTGAAGATGTCATACTCATAAACTGCGAGAAGGCAGTCATTACAGGAAACAGAAGAGAAATAATTGATAAATTTAAATCAAGAAAGAACAGGACCACAATAAGAAGGGGACCATTTTATCACAGGAGAGCCGATAGAATGATGAAGAGAATGATTAGGGGAATGCTGCCCTACAAACAGGCAAAAGGCAGAGACGCATTGAAGAGAGTCAGATGCTATGTTTCAATCCCGGAAGGAATCAATGAAAAAATAAAAGCAGGAGAAAAAGTAATTGAATTGAATCAAATTCACAAGAATAAGTTACCAAATACGAAATTCATAACATTAAAAGAGTTAACAAAGGAATTGGGTGCTAAGTATGAGTGAAGTTATCCACACATCTGGAAAAAGAAAAAGGTCTGTTGCAAGAGCAACCTTAAGGCCAGGAAAGGGCGTTGTTAAAATAAATAATATTCCCCTTGAAAATATTACACCAAAGATTTCGATGATGAAAATAAAAGAGGCATTACTTGTTTCAGGGGATGTTTCAAAAAAGGTTGATATAAGAGTGAATGTTTTTGGGGGAGGATTCAACAGTCAAGCAGAAGCTTCGAGAACAGCCATATCAAAAGCCCTGGTTGAATTTGAACCTAAATTAAGAGAGAAGTTTTTAGATTATGACAGAAGCTTCCTGGTTAGTGATGTCCGCTATAAAGAGACAAAGAAGCCAGGCACTCATGGAAGGGCAAGGGCAAAGAGACAAAAGTCATACAGGTGATTAATTTATTTCATACTTAAATACAAACTTTGCAAGGTGATTGTATGATAATTCCAATAAGATGTTTCAGTTGCGGAAAACCCATAGGACACTTATGGGAAGAATATGATAAGAGAGTAAAAGCAGGAGAGGATAGGGAAAAAGTCCTTGATGATTTAGGTCTTGACAGATATTGCTGCAGGTCGATGTTTCTGGGTCATGTTGAATTAATAGATGAAATCGCCAAGTTCAAGAAATAATTTAAGATATTTCTCTTAGCCATTTCATTTAATCTTTAATCACTTACTGGATTACCTGTTAAGGTACTGCCTGCCTGGCAATTAATTTTTAATTTTGCTCCTTATAATTGTTTTATAAAGTGTTATTCCTATATTGCTTACATCTTAATTTCTATCACATAGCAGATTTCTTATTTCCAGCCCTCTCTTTATCTTTGCGATGCAAG
>CAYLQB010000046.1:0-6482 GCA_964385745.1 uncultured Methanosarcinales archaeon | reverse complement strand
ACCCCCGACCTATCGGTTAAGAGCCGATTGCTCTACCAGGCTGAGCCATGAGCCCATTAAATTTTTTGATTAAGTGTAGAAAAGAGGAGTTTTGTTTCTTTTAAAAGTTTTCTCTTTTTTATTTGAAGAGAGCGGTGCAAGAAATATTATAATGTGAGGTAAGATTTTAAACATCGTAAAATTTAAAAATAAGAAATTATACACCCTGTTATATTCTACGGTGACTGGGGTCGGATGGTTGAATACTTGCTTATTGAAGTAAAACTCGGTAGGTCTGTGTTTAGCCCCGAGGGAGGCAATCCCGACAAGCCCAGTCACATCATCTTTGTCACATTATTTTTATTTGAGTTCTTATCTGGGTTTTTATTAAGGACTGGTCCTCTCTATTAGAAAAGTTATTATATGTCTTAACTTTCATTTCTAGTTGGAGGGTCGATGATGAGTGGAACGAATAGGGCTGAGGAGATTGAATTTTTAACTTCTTTATGTAAAGAGGCCTTGTTGCTGGCTAACAAAACCATTTTTTCTTTGGGAGTTTCTGGAAGGGAAGAAGTTCATGATGAGCATGTTGTCGATATATCAACAAGAGCAGATATGAATGTTTCAAATGTTCTAATAGATTTCTTCAAAGCAAGGAAAGTTCCGGCAGTTCTGTACAGCGAAGAGAGTGGAAGATTGGATTTAACTAAACACCCAAAATACATCATAACCTTCGATGACTTAGATGGCACTGATAATTATTATCGTGGAGGGAATATGCTACCTTACTGCAGTATTATTACATTGGTTGATAAGTTGGATAATCCTCACTTTGATAATATCCTGCTTGCAGGAATTATAGAGCATAGGACAAAGAATATGTGGCTTGCTGTGAGGGGAGAGGGTTGTTATTTAAACGGTAAGGTATGTAAAACATCTGGAAGAGAAATCCTTAACAGAAGGACTTCAATAGTTTTGGATCATTATGGTTCTACTCCTGATATTGAACTGTTTAAGAATTTGTATGCTTCTTCATGGGTTAAGGATTTTGGAAGTGCAGGTTTTCATCTTGCAGGCGTGAGTTCTGGAATCTTTGATGCATTTGTCAATACGAAGCAAAAAGGGCATGAGATAGGTGCTGGTTATCTGCTTGTAAAAGAAGCCGGGGGTACTGTTATTGATTTCAATGGCAAAGATATATCCTCCTTAATTTATGATTTTAATGCTAAATATAAGATAATAGCAGGAGCAACAAGAGAGTTAAGTAACAAGATATTGGAGAATATACTAAATGAAAGAAATAAATACAAATAAGTATTAATTAGATAATTTTAACTAAGATTCTGTGTCTGTAAAATTACAACAATTTCAGGTCTCCTGTGATTTCATCTATTATCTCTTCTTTGTCAGGTCCTATTGCTAAACAGGTTATTGTTCCCTCTTTTATCTGCGTGTGTCCAGCATCTACTATTAAGGCAGTTATGATTCTCTTCTTTTTTGCTTCATTCCTGAAATTTAATAATTCCTCTTCATTCTTAACTTTGAGAACTGATTTTTTCATTCCAATTCTGTGCCAGGCATAAAACAAGTTTCTTTTTCGCTTCAATGTTTTCAGCGAGGCCTCAACACTTGCATGAGCCACTTGTGCAGCTATTTTGCCCTTTCCCATCTTCAAATCGGTTCTTATGAGAATCACTTGTTTGAGTTCAGATTCCATATCTTTTAAGAAAATATTAAACTTTAAATAATTTCCTTAATTTATAACAACATTTATAATATTTTAATTGCTACTCATGAATAATGAATAAAAAACGAAGTTTGGAGGAGATTTGTTTTGAAGAAAATATCAAGGTAGAACCTAAGCTCATAATTAAACCAGAGTATTTAAGGGTGTCTGAGTATGATATTAATTTAGCTATTGAGGATGTTTTTAGTCATTTTTATGGTTCTCTTATTCTTATTGGGGGCATATTAGCAAGGAAAGGATTTTTGGGATACAAAAATCTTAGAAAGCCAAGTAATGATTTAGATTTGGTTATAACAAATGGGGCTATAATAAAAGAACTTAATAAATGGTATGGTTTGAAACTTATACAGGAATATAATGCTTTATTTGGTGAGATTAATCATGTATGTACGAGTTATCACTTTAACAGGATTCATGATTTAGATGTGACCCCTGACTTCATAGAAAGAGCTAGAACAATTAAATTTAAGAATGTCAATTTAAAGGTCTCCTCACCGGAGTATGTGGTTTTCACAAAGCTCTTGAGAGCAGATGAAAAGGACAGATTCTTCGGGAAGGATAAGCTGGATATAAGTTCAATACTCTTAAATTCCACTCTTGGAAATCTAAAGTTTGATGAGGATTTCTTCTCGCACTTGATTAATTCTTCTCAATATACAGAGGCACTTAAATGCTATCTTAATCAGATTGTTCCTAACAAAAATTTAAATAAACAGGAGAATTACATTCTTGGCAGGATCGTCGATAAAATAAGCAAAAAATTGTAAACCCACCGCAAAATAAGGTGTCTTTCAAGCGAAAGGTTTTTAAATGCAGATTTGCTCTTTATTCTCATAAAAGATTCTCTAAAACAGAGAATTTCTCGTATATAAAAACGAAGAATTATGATTAAGGTCTGAAGATGATTTAGACAGAAAACTCAGACGATTGATATGAGGGTGCTTTATGAATTCAGAGTCAAATCCTGCCAGAGAAGATAAGAAAATGGATGCAGAGCGTAATCAAATTAACCTGGGTAGTCAAAGCCCTAAACTGAACACAGGCAATGTAGAAAAATCCCATGGAATGAATGCAAAGGATTATAATGCGTCTCAGATTCAGGTCTTAGAGGGCCTCGAAGGTGTTAGGAAGAGACCTAGCATGTATATTGGAAGCACATCATCAACTGGCTTACATCACCTTCTCTTTGAGGTTGTTGATAACAGCATAGACGAGGCATTGGCCGGCTTCTGTAAAAATATTCTTGTTACGATTCATCATGATAATTCAATAACTGTATCTGACAATGGTCGTGGAATTCCAGTTGACATCATTCCAAAGTATAATAAGTCCGCTTTGGAAATCGTTATGACAAGGTTGCATGCCGGAGGAAAATTCAGCAAAAAGGCGTATAAGGTTAGTGCCGGCCTCCATGGAGTAGGTGTATCTGTTGTTAATGCACTCTCAAAAAAGCTTGTTGTGAGAGTTAAACGAAATGGTAAGATATTTGAGCAGAAATATGAATACGGCAAGGCAATAACTTCATTAGAGGTTGTTGGTGAGACAAATGAGAGAGGAACGACGATAAGGTTCTGGCCGGATGAGAAAATATTTGAAACAACAATTTATAATTTTGATATTTTGGCGAGTCGGCTTAGAGAATTATCCTTCTTAAATCCCGGTTTAAAGATAAAACTCATTGATGAGAGGAACAATAAGGAAGCCGAGTTTCACTTTGCAGGTGGAATATCAAGCTTTGTTGAGCAGGTAAACTCAAATAAAAAACCATTGCATCCAGTCATTCACTTTACTAAGAGTAAGAAGGATGTTGAGATTGATTTTGCTTTACAGTATAATTCTTCTTTCTCCAACAACATTTATTCATTTGTTAATACCGTGAGGACTACTGAAGGAGGTACTCATCTGACCGGGTTCAAAATGGGACTTACGAGGGCAGTTAATAATTATCTTAAGAATTTAAGGTCGAACAAGAAGAACAAGAGCAAAGATGGTTTGAGGATTGGCAGTGATGATGTTTTGGAGGGATTGACAGCGGTCATAAGCGTTAAAGTAAAGGACCCGCAGTTTGAGGGTCAGACAAAAGCGAAACTTGGAAATTCAGAGGTTAAAGGAATCGTTGATTCTGTCATTTTCAACTCTTTAACCACATACTTTGATGAGAATCCTGATGTTGCTTCAGTCATACTTGAGAAAACAATCAGTGCTGCGAAAGCAAGAGAGGCAGCGCAAAAAGCAAAGCAACTTGCGAGAAGAAAAACAGCTCTTGACTCAGGGAGTTTGCCGGGAAAACTGGCGGATTGTTCTGAGAGAAATCCTGAACAGACAGAATTGTTTTTAGTGGAGGGTGATTCAGCAGGCGGTTCTGCGAAACAGGCCCGTGACAGAAGATATCAGGCAATACTTCCCCTTAGAGGAAAAATATTGAATGTTGAGAAAGCACGTCTTCCAAGAATAATGAACAATCAGGAGATAGCAACCATAATAACTGCTTTAGCCACAGGAATATCTGAGGATTTCAATATACAAAAACTTCGTTACGGAAAGATTATAATAATGACTGATGCCGATGTTGATGGGGCTCACATAAGAACCTTGCTCTTAACATTTTTCTTCAGATATATGAAAGAACTCGTAAAAGAGGGTCATGTCTTTATTGCACAGCCACCTTTGTATAAGATTAATTTTGGAAAAACAAGATTGTATGCTTACTCTGACAATGAACTTGCAGAGATAACCTCTGAACACAGGAATGCAGAGGTTCAGCGTTTTAAGGGCTTAGGTGAGATGAATCCAAAGCAATTATGGGAGACAACTATGAATCCCCAGACAAGAAAACTTCTGAAAGTCAGTGTTGAAGATGCTGTCCTGGCAGACCAGATATTTACTCTGCTTATGGGGCAGGAGGTCGAGCCGAGGAGAAAGTTTATACAAGACCATGCATTGGAGGCAAATGTGGATATTTAAACACATAGAGAATAAAGAACTCAGAGAATAAAGAAAACAAGTAGCACAAAGTGATAATTCTTTATCTTACTTCAGATTTGATTGGAACACAAGAAAGATTTGTTAATTTTGTCAGAAGATATGCTTATAATTCTCTCTGCTGAACTTCCTGCTAAAAGAACTAATCAAATTCACGAAATAAAGCGAATAAATAAAAAGCAGAAATATAACCTGACTTAATATCTTCTATTCCTGAATCTCTGTCTCTGCTCCCTTAACTCTTCATTAATCTGGTCTGCTCTTTTCTGTGCAACGAAGAGATAATGTTTTTGGTCTTTCTGGAGCTCACTGAGAATCCTCTTCATAATAATCTTTTCAGGGTCAAGCATGAGTTTTATTCTTTTCTTTATATCATTGAAGTCAGTGAACTTCTCGACTTTTCTCTCTTCAATAATATCCCACATCCTCTTCTTTCCAAGTCCGGGAAGAAGCTCCAACTGGTGCATTCTGGTTGTTAGTGGTCCGGCATTGTTGAAAAAGTCAACAAACTTTCTCTCGTTTCTATTGATTATGTCCATAATCGCGAACTCTAACTCTGCTTTTGCAGTTGATGTTAACTGATTGAATGATATCCTCTTTGAAATATGATGAATCTTCTCCCTGCTTTCAGGTCCAATATAGACCCTCTCGTGAGGTTGCAGGAAAATACCCTTTTTTGGAACTAACTCTAACAAAGAGAAAGTGCTTTCACCGATTGCCTGCGCTATTGGCTCCTTTTGGAACATTGGTCTGTTATCAAAAGGATGGCCATTCGGTAAAAAATCCAATATTACGGCATAATCTTCTTTTATCATGTTAACCCCCATCTTGTTAAAGGATAATCAAGCTTATAAAGCTTTTGTTAAGGAATCACTTCAGTTTTGCCTTGAACTCCCTAACGACATCAACAATTTTTTTTATGTTCTGGTTAGAAATAGTTACCGGATACGCCTGAAAGATTAATTTTAAGTCATCCTCATTGTCAGGCAGTAAATCAACAGTTTTTACTATCATCTCTTCTTTTAAACGAGGAATATTAAGCTTCCTAATTGCAGAAACTAATTCATCTATTCTACTCTTCTTTATCTTGGCGAAGACCTCTAAGTACTCTTTTGTTTTATTGATTCTGAAGCTGTCCTCTTCGCCCTCTCTTTTGGCTTTTGAAAGTTCTTCTGAAACTTCAGCTAAAGTTATTGGTTTTTCATCGATTACTTCCATGGAGACCACCTTATTTTTGAGAAACTAAATGAATTGGGTGAACTATTAATTTTTTAACAACGCTGTGATCCTTAACTCTGACAATATAACACTCTCCCCTTTTACCTATAATTTTACCTATCTTACCGTGAAAAACCGGCTCAGGGAATCCTTTATGAACAGAGGGCTCAATCTTGATTGCTACTTTGTCTCCATTGTTAAATTCTTTGAAGTATCGACTAATCTTAATCTTACCCCTCTCATTGTACTTCCTGGAGAGTTTTTGCCTTGTTTTCCTTCTTAAACCACCAATTCTTTTACCCATTTTAACAGAAGGAGTTACAACCTATTTATAAATGTTTTGTAACCTGTGTTTAAGAAATGTTGGAGTGAAAACAACGGGTAAATTAAGATAAGATAAGTGAGAATATAGGTCTGATCGAAAGAATGTTATACTACTGAGGGTGTGATAAAATAAAAAAAGCGGACCTGGATTGATGCAGAACAGATTTTCACAGAAAATCTGGTAAAAGGTGTTTAAGGAGGATGTTTCCTTCACTCTGTTTCGGAAAATCCT
>CAYLQB010000045.1:4172-6648 GCA_964385745.1 uncultured Methanosarcinales archaeon | reverse complement strand
CCCTGTGTAATCAGGGGGAGGTGGAAAATATGGAAAATGGAATTTCTAAAAAAACTAATGAGTTAGAGTTAGTTGGGATTGGAAGTGTGAGAGTGTATTCCATAAGTGCCAAAACCATTGAAATACCAAGGACAACAAAGGAAGGGGTGAAAGTGAAGCCAATACCACAAAAAAGAAGTGGTGAGAGAAAGTTTATTGGTGAGGATAAGAAAGAATACTCTGCGAGTGAGATAGGTTATATAATAAACAACAACTTCTTCACAAAAATAGATAAGACAAAGAAAGTTAAGAATTATAAAATATTGCCTAACGAAGAAGTTAAGGATTTATTATATGATAGTTATTACGTGATAACCCCAGCAGACGAGACAACAAGGCAAAAACTTGTGGAATTAGGTGTTTACTCAGGAAAAAGTTTGGTGTTTGCTTATAAAAAGAGTAGTGTTGGAAGTAAATTCAGCAAAGCAGTGATTAATAGTGTTGGTGATGTCTTATTCTTAAATTGTAGTAGTAAACCAGTCACTAAAGAAGAAGTTGCTAAAACAGTAGAAACCGAAATCCTAACTAAAAAACAAGTTTCACAACTACAAAAAAATGAGATAGTTGTGAAAGCAGAAGACATACAAATACCAATATGAGGTGGTAAGAATGGAAA
This sequence comes from uncultured Methanosarcinales archaeon, assembly GCA_964385745.1. Classification (GTDB taxonomy): domain Archaea; phylum Nanobdellota; class Nanobdellia; order Woesearchaeales; family WAPY01; genus CAYLQB01. Next base: position 5,993 of record CAYLQB010000045.1, on the reverse strand, counting down.
TTTTACCTGAAAAACAAGCAGATGGGAGTTTAGATGAGGTTATTAAAATACCCATCTACTTCCTCAAAAGAGATAACACTATCATTATTGATGAAGATAGCATTTATGAAGAATTAGAGAAAAAACTTTATGAGATAAAACGAAATCCAGAAAAGTTCTTGAACATATGAGTTTCCTTAACATTTGTGGGAAAATAAGAGGTGGAAAGATGGAAAATGAAGAGGATGAGGAATTAGAGGAAGAACTCTTAAGAGAATGGCAAGAAGAAAGAATGCTTGAAGAATTAGAGGAAGAAATGAGGTTGTATGAAGAAGCAGAAAGAAAAAAGATAAGGGAAAAAATAAGATTTGCGAAGTAAATATGGAATCTAGAAAGGATTATGGGAAAGAGATAATCAGGGAGATTTCAAAAAGTATTATTAATTCAACACCAACCTTTGCCACGGCAAGAGTTACTGATGAGGTTGTGAAGGATATTAAATCGTTAGGGTTGGTTTGGAATGTTGAGAGGAGAGGAGAGTTTGGTAAGTTAATAAGAATTTATGATAGGTTTGATGAAGTGTTAGATTTTAGTCAAAGCGCTGATTATTTCTTGTTCAATAAGGTGGTGAGGATAAGAGTTGATATTCTCAAGAAAATGTTAAGAATAATGTTCATAACAACAAATGGGGTTGGTGAAGTGAGATATTCTGATTTTGAATATTATGTTCTTGGAAAGGATTTGCCTTTATTCATTATTTTAAAAAACACTAATGTAGTTGGTGTGATAGCACCAATAATTACACAAAGAAGGTGAGGAAATTTGGAGAAGGTTATGTTATGTGAGAGTGGGGATTATTACTTAAATTTGGCAAAAAAGAATAATTGGAAGAAAGAAGTGAAGCTTAATGGTGGGAGGAATTTGTTAATAACAAAAAACTCTGTTTTTGATGGTGAATTGGTGGTTTTTGATGAAAAAGGCGTTAGTCATTTAGAAGATTATCAGAATCGTTCAAAACACAAGCTTACTTATGTAATATTTGATGTGCTAAAATGGCAAGGGAGGGACGTGACAGCACTTTCTTTGTTGGAAAGGGAAGAACTATTAAAAAAGATTAAACTGCCCTTAACGGGCTTGTATATGAGTCGTAGGGGCATTATCAAAAAGTATAATCCTGAAATCAAAACAATACATGACATACCAGTATGGAATGTTGAAAAAAGCAAAAAATTAGGTGTTGAGGGGTTCGTGTGGAAAAATCCGGCTTCTAAATACGAGTTTAGGAGAAGTGAGAATTGGGTTAAAGAAAAGTTTGCTCAAATAATTAATATGCCTATTCTAAAGTTTGAAAACACAGAAAAAGATGGTTTTGTAATATATGTTATTTATAATAATGTTTTGAATAGGGTGGTTGTTAATAGTTTTGAACAACAAGAACTAATCAAAAAAGGACAGGTTAAAACAGCAAAAATAAGGTTTTTTGACACTTCTAACAAAAATGGAAAATTAATTTGTCCAAGTTATAGAGGCCCTGCGTAAATCAGGGGGAGGTGAAAACGAAATGGAAATTACTCAAGAAGAGATTAAAAGAATGTGGGAAGAAGCCCAAGCCGCAGGATTAAGACAACTTCAAGAACTAGAAAGGAGAGGTCCAGCATACCAAGTTTATACATCAGTAAGGGAAGAAGATTTAAAAAAAGACAAAGAATTTGTTGTTAGTGAAGAAGAAAGCAAAAAAGAAGGACTATTAATGGCAACAAAAGAAGATTTTAGAATTCTTGACCTGTGTGGTTTTGCGTGGGTTAAGATTTTCAAGCACAGGAAAATAGTGAATGCTTTGAA
>CAYLQB010000045.1:2030-4072 GCA_964385745.1 uncultured Methanosarcinales archaeon | reverse complement strand
GACATTTATGCAATGTCAAGACTAGATTAAAAAAAATGGAGGTGAAAAATGAAAAAGACAACGAAGGAATTCTCTTTTGAGAACTGGGATGATGTTCTCAAAAAGACAAAGTCAGAATTTGTAACTGCCGATGGGCGTCAAGGTTGGTATCTCAAGTGGACTTTTGGAAAAAACTACTTGTTTGAGATGGAGCAAGTAGAAAATGAAAAGATACACTACACAGAATACGAGGATGGAGAAAAGAGTGATGAGGAAGACATGGATGAAGAAAGAATGAGACAAGTTTTGGATTGGTGGGGGGACCGACCGGACCTTTTGGATGATATATTTTTGAGTAATGAGCAGAATGAAACACTTGATAAGTTGAAGGAACAAGGGCTGATTGAGAATGTTGAAGATACGAGAGAAGACGAGTGGGAATGGGATGACGCTGACAATGGTAACGAAATCTACGGAAGTGGATATATAAAGATAACTATGAAACCAGAAGATGAAGAAAGGGTTAAAGATGAATTAAGAAAAGTCGATATTTATGAGGTTTATTAACCAATTAAGAAAGTATATAAAGAATTCAAATTAGAGGTGTGAAAATGGAACCAAAAGAAAGAAGAAGAGAAAAAGGAGAAATAAGCCCAGGAGGGTATAAACTTTTAGCACGCAGAGTTTTGAATGCGTATGAGAATAACAAAGATGTGAAGATGTTATTGAGCTTTATTAAGGAAATAGCGGAAGATAAACAATTAAGAAATATATGACAAAAGAAGAGTGGGAAAGAATTAGCAGAATACCATGACTTTGAATATTCAGATTGTAAAGCATATTTAGATTTAAAAATTAGAAGCATTTAAGATAAAAAATTAAAGAAATACTTAAAAGAGGGAGGTTAAAATGGACGAAGAATTAGAAGGGATTAATATGAAATATATGAGGCAGTTTGTTAAGTTTGTAAAGCATAAAATCAAACAAGAGGCAAAGAATGGAACTAAAAAAGAGAATAAAACAAATTTGGAAACCCATAAAAGAATTAGACAGAAATAAGAACTATTGAAAACGAACAGGAGGGAAAATGGAGAAGTTAATATGAAAAAAATTGAAAGTTTGAAGAAAGAACTAAATGAAATAAATGCGAAAATAGATGAATTAATGGAAACAACAGGACTAAATGCTCTGTATAAGAAGAGAAGAGAACTCGAATATGCCATTGAAAGGGAGAGAATTCTCGAGTGGAATAAGCAATGCAAGGAGAGAATTAAGAAAGGAATGAAAGTTGTTTTGATAGGAGGTTCTTTTAACGAACTATACTTATTAGTCGATTGTTCAGAAAGAGGAATTGTATTAAGAAAAAATAAGAAGACAGCGACAATAAAATGGACAGAAGGAAAATATTATTTAGGCACAACAACAAAGAGATTATACACAGAGATAAAACCCTACAAATTATATGCAGAAGAAGAGAGGAATAGGAGGCAAAAAAATGGAAGATGAGGAATTTAAAAAAAAGTATGTTAAGAAAATACTATTAATTCTTGCTCAAAAGAAAGAAATTAAACCACAAGCATATATGAAAGCCCTAATTCGTTTACATAAGGGTGGAAAAATACCCGCTTCTGTCCAAAACAAGATTAATTACTTCTTAAGATAAGAATTAAAAGGAGGTGGTAAAAAAAAGAATGCTCTTATTTAAACTTTACGGGCGTGAGTCCAGTGTCACAAAAAAGAATTTAAAAGGAGGCGATTAAAAAAATGGCATACGTTGGTTTCGAAGCGGATTTAGAACTTAAGAAAGGAGTGAATAAAAAAGATGTACTAAAATTGAGGAATAAGAATAAGAATTATGGATTAAGAAACTTCAAGATAAAAAACAATTATTTAGATTATGACGACTACTACATTAAAAGTTATTACGAGGACGAACTAAAATTCTTAAAAGATATTGAACCATTCTTAAAAGAAAAAAGCACTTTCTTAACCAGAGGAGAAGATGAGAATTATCCAGAAGAATACATTATCAAGAATGGTAAATGGCATGAAATCCTATTAAT
>CAYLQB010000045.1:0-1930 GCA_964385745.1 uncultured Methanosarcinales archaeon | reverse complement strand
TTTTATGAATGAAGAAGAACTTGTGAATTTGGAAAAATACAAGACTGAATTAGGGGTGGACTATAAAATAAACCCTAATAATGATGTTAATGAAGAAAGGGAAAGAATAGAAAAAATAATGAAAAAACAATTATTAAAAGCGAGAATAAGTAAGGAACAGAAAGAACAAATAGAAAAAGAATTACAAAAAGACGATGAGAAATTAGTAGAAGCATACAATAAAAGCGTCAGTAACATTGTCGAACTAAAAGATTATTATAACTCAATATATGTTAACATTGAAAAGATTAAACTTGGTTATTTACACTCCTTATTCGTTAAGGGAAGGACAGGAATTGGAAAGAGTAAGAACATAGAAAACGCCCTGAAAAAACTAAAAGTAGATTATGTAGAATTAACAGGTAATTTAAGTCCAGCATACCTTTATAGACTATTCTTTGAGAATAATGGAAAAGTATTTTGGTTTAAAGAAACAACAAACTTATTAAACAATCCAAGAACGGTAACCTTATTAAAAAGTGCCACAGAAGAATGGAAAGAATTCAATTTTGGAGATGAAAAAATCAAAGGAGTATTATTAACTAATCATAATTATAGTAAACAACAAGCAGACCTACCACACCACTTCATCTTCAATGGGAGCGTAATCTTCGACTTTAACAATACACCAATAAGAAATGATGAGGATTATAAAGCATTAATTGGGAGGGGAGAACTTATTGAAATAAGCCTATCATTCGATGATTTAGCACAAATAATGAGAAGAATAAGCATAACAAAAGAACAAAAAGAAGTGTGTGAGTTCCTAATAAAAAATTATGAATTCGTTGGTTACAACCTCTTCAACTTGAGAACACTAACAAAAGCATTCTTAACAAGAAAATATGCCGAACAAAAACACTTAGATTGGAAAGAATTATTATTACAAGAATTAAAAAGTCAAAACTCTGAAGTAAGAAATTTATTATACTCCCTAATAGGAAACAAAGCGGTGACAACAACAACCCTGAAAAAATTATTGGTAAGAAATGGAACTGTCGGGACAGTAAGAACAGCAAGCAGGAGAATACAAGAATGGTTAGAAATAGGAGAACTTTATAAGATAGGAGAGGGAGAAAGAAACTTCTATGTTAGCATAAACAAAATATAAGAGGTGAGAAAATGCAATTAAAACTAAAGTATGAGAATGTTAAGGAAGAATATGAGAAGGAGAAGGCAAGAATTAGAGAAGAAGAGATTGAAAAGGAAAAGAGAAGGGAAGAGATGGAGAAAGAAAGGGAGGAGAGAAAAAAAGAATTTGAAAAATATGAGCTTGGAAGCACGGACGTAATAGTTCATGATGGAAAGTTTTATTTTTATGGTGATATAATTCATTGTGGGGAAGAAGCAATATTTCATAATGCACGAGTGATTAAAGAAGAAATGATAAGAAGAAACAGCAAACACGGCGGAATGAATTATAATGACCCACCGACCTTCTCATCACCTATTACTTGGGAAGAGTGGAATAAAGAACGAGAAGGGTACAAAGAAAATTTATACTTATTATGTCATCATCAACGAATAATAATAGAAAAAATAGGAGGTGATTGAATGAAATGGTATAAGTATAAAATACAATGGTTAATAAAAAACAACATTAAAGAATTGAAAAAATTATTGAGTATTTTTGGGGTTGAGAACATAGATAAAATAGTTTTTAGAGACTATGATTTAAATGTGATAAGTGTTGTTTATCCAAAATACTTTTCAAAAGAAAAAACATACAAAGAACTAACAGAAAACAGTAAAAACCCTAAAGCTGATTCAATAGAAATCCTAAGGAGGTGAAAAAAGGATGAAACAAATAGAAGTCTACACGTTGAAAAAACAAGTAAGTAAAATACCAAACAGTGACACTTACGACATAGACGCAAACATAGACACAACA
>CAYLQB010000044.1:0-6680 GCA_964385745.1 uncultured Methanosarcinales archaeon | reverse complement strand
ATAAAAACAGCAACATTTAAATTAAGTGATTGATATTCTTTTAAATAATAATTGCCGATAAACACTCAGGAGGAATAAAATGGTAAGAATTGATACAACAAAATGTATAGGTTGTGGGGTTTGTCAGAATATATGCCCCGACGGATTTGAGGTTGTTGATGGAAAGGCCAGAATAAAAAACCCGAATGCTGATTGTGTCAGGCAGGCAGCAGAGTCCTGTCCTATGAAGGCCATAATTTTAGATGATAATATTTCCCGAGATTCTCAAGTTTATGAAGATAATTCCCGAAACACTCCGCCAGGTCAAGGTTTAGGCAGAGGTTTAGGCAGGGGCCTTGGAAGAGGTTTGGGTAGGGGTCCTCGGGATGGTAGAGGTAGAGGTCTTGGTAAGGGCAGGGGCAACGGCCTTGGCAATGGTAGAGGATTTGGCAGGAGGTAATTAAATGGTTGATTATGTAAAGATTGCCTGCGGAACAGATGATGGAATTAATTTTACTAACGAGCATTTTGGCTCTGCTAAATTTTATCTATTGTTTGAACTGAATCTAAATAATGGCAGTATAAAAGAAGCTGGTAGGATACTAAACACAAGTATTGAAGAGAAGGAGCATGGCGACCCTAAAAAAGCGGCTTCTGTATCTAAAATGCTGAAAGATGTTCAGGTTTTAGTTGGGTTCGTAATGGGTCCTAATATTATCAGAATGAGAAAAAGGTTTGTTCCAATTGTATCCCGAGAGAAAAACATCAGGAGGAGCATAGAGATGATAAGTAAGCTGGCTGATGAGATTAAAGCTGAATTGAATAAGGAGGGTGACAAGAGGGTTTTTATTCTGGACAAATAAATAAATTAGAAATTTGTATTCCTGTCTCTTCCTGTCTCGCTCATTCTTGTATTATATAATGCTGTACTCTTTGATTCATCCAACTCCTTAACAATATTCCAAAGATATATTTTGGATTATGAGAAATAATTTAAATAAGGAATAATTTAATTTTATATGCGGCAAACAGGGAGTTCTAAAATTAATAAAAAGCACAGCATAACCAATAAGCTCAGCAAGAGAAATAAAAAATTCATTCTGGTTTGTGGTGGAGTCATAAGCGGTGTTGGAAAAGGGATTACAACCGCCTCTCTTGGCCTCATTCTTAAGAAGTATGGTTTTAAGGTTAATCTCATAAAGATAGACCCTTATGTAAATGTCGATGCAGGAACTTTAAGACCTACAGAACATGGTGAGGTCTGGGTTACATTTGACGGTGGAGAAACAGACCAGGACTTAGGAAGTTATGAAAGGTTCTTAAATCAGGAATTGCCAAGAATAAACAACATAACAACAGGCCAGGTTTATAAGACAGTCATTGATAGGGAGCGTAATGGTTATTATCTCGGCAAGACAGTTCAATTTGTTCCTCATATTGTAGATGAGATAAAGCGAAGAATCTCAGATGCAGACCATTCTGATATAACGATAATTGAGTTGGGAGGAACTGTTGGGGATTATGAGAACCTTCCTTTCCTGTTTGCTATGAAAAGTTTGGAAAAAGATGTTGGAGAGGAAAATCTTCTTTATGTCCTCGTTACTTATCTTCCTATCCCTAAAAATATTGGTGAGATGAAAACAAAGCCGACACAGCAGGCAATAAGACAACTCGCTGAAACAGGAATATTTCCTGATTTTATCGTTGCCAGGGCAGAGAAACCACTTGATGATGTTAGAAAGGAAAAAATTGAGAAATACGCCAACATACCAAAAGAATTTGTTATATCTGCTCCTGACATCTCAACTGTTTATGAGGTCCCTCTCAACTTTGAAAAGGACAATATTGGTTTAAAGGTCCTTCATAAACTTTACTTAAAACCGAAGAACAAACCTGATTGGAGGAATTGGAAAAAACTGATAAATTCCCTTAAATTCTCAAAAAGAAGTATTAATATTACCCTTGTGGGAAAGTATCTGACAATAGGTGATTATGAACTTAATGATTCTTACATCTCTGTCATTGAATCGCTGAAGCATGCCTCTGCCAGATTGGGACTTAAACTCAACATAAAATTCATTCCAAGCCAGGAGGTTGAAAATAAGGGTGTTTCACTTTTGAAGGGTTCTGATGGCATCATTGTTCCGGGAGGTTTTGGCAGTCATGGTGTTGAGGGCAAGATAAGAGCAATACAATACGCCAGGGAAAACAAGATTCCTTACCTTGGTTTGTGCTTTGGGCTTCAACTTGCTGTTGTCGAGTTTGCAAGGCACGTGCTTAAATTCAAGGATGCAGACACAACTGAGATTAATCCAAAAACAAAACATCCTGTTGTTATGATACTTCCGGAGCAGGTTGCTCTGCTTAGAAAACATAATTATGGTTCAAGCATGAGATTGGGCGAATACGCCGCTGTTCTTGATGAGGATAGTGTTGTGTTCAAACTTTACAAAAGAACAGGAAGATTAAGAGAGGACATGCTGAAAATAAAAAACTATTATTCAAAGCACAAAAAGCAGAGTTTTAGGTTGGGCTTTTTACCTGATAAAAAACCAGTTGTTCTTGAAAGACACAGACATCGCTATGAGGTTAATCCAGATTATCTTTCCTTATTGGAGCAGAAAGGTCTTAAAATCAGTGGTTTCCATTTCATTGACGAGCACAAAAAACTCGCTGAATTTATCGAGCTTAAAAACCATCCTTTCTTTGTTGCAACGCAGGCGCATCCAGAGTTTAAATCCCGCCTTGTGAGCCCCTCGCCGTTATTTTATGGCTTCCTAGATGCGGCTTCAAAACTGAGTGCAACAAAACAGAGAAGATAAGCCCGGCTGGTTAAATATATTGTATTGAAGAGTTTCTTATAAATTTTAATACTTGAGGATGCTGGAACCCACCTGGTTAATATATTATATTGAGGAGTTATTATATTTAGGAGGGATTTTATGCCGGGTATCTGTCTTTTTAAGGGTTCATTTTTGCTTTCTCTTCTGAAGTTGTCTTTATAAGGTGTTGAGGGACATATTCTTTGAAAAGTTCCATCTCTCTAAAACCTTTAACAAGTTTTAAAAACAGGTGCTTCTTCTCCTCTTGCATGGCAATATCAGAGAAGGATTTGAACAGGATAAGGAAGTATTTAGATGATGCCAAACGTCCGGTTTATTTTTTTGACGATGATCCAGATGGACTCAGTTCATTTATCCTGTTCTACAAGTATAAGAAAGGAGGCAAGGGAGTTATTGTTAAATCAAGTCCTATGCTCAAAGAGACATATGCAAGCAAGGCGAATGAATACTACGCTGACACTGTGTTTGTTCTTGACAAGCCGATAGTTTCTCAGGAATTTATAGATACCTGTATTGCCAGGAATATAATTGTCTTAGACCATCACGAGCCAATAGAAAGGAGGAGAATACACTACTTTAATCCAAGGTTGGCTGATGATAAGGATAACAGGCCGACGAGTTATTGGGCTTACAGAATTATCAAACAGGACCTGTGGATTGCAATGGTCGGTATGACAGGTGACTGGTTTCTTGCAGATGATTTAAAGGATGAATTCTCACAGCTCTATCCTGACATACTGCCTAAGAATACATCAAAGCCGGAAGAGGCACTCTTTAAAACAAAACTTGGAGAGTTGAGCAGAATATTCTCATTTGTTCTTAAAGGAAAATCAAATGAGGTTATGAAAGCCATTAGAATATTGACGAGGATTGAAACTCCATATGAGATATTGAATCAAGAGACCCCAAGGGGAAAATTCATTTATAAAAAGTATTTGAAAGTCAAAAAGGACTATGACCTTCTGCTGAAAGCCAGCTTAAAGAAGAAGAACACTTCTTCGCTGATAATATTTACTTATCCTGGTAGAAGAATGAGTTTTACAGGAGAGTTGAGCAATGAGCTGCTTTATAGATTTCCAGATAAAATAAATATAATAGGAAGATTAAAATCAGGTTATTACAGGTGCAGTATGAGGTCAAAGGATTATGACCTTCCTAAGATACTAAAAAATGCACTCGCTGGAATAAGCGGTTATGGTGGAGGTCACAAACACGCGTGCGGTGCGTCCATAAAGAAAGAGGACTTTAATAAATTTATAGAACAATTCAAAGAAGCAGTCGTACATGAAGCGGGTAAAAAATAAACAAGCCCTTTTGAGCATTTTCATTACTTTTTATGTTAATCCCTATTTCTTCGTCATTATTTCAATGATGTCCCTGTGTTGCAGAATATAATTTTTTCCCACTGGTTTTTTAGTCCTTACATTGATTGCAGTAATAAAATTATTACCTATATCTGTATGAATCTTATAAGCGAAATCAAGAGCGGTTGAGTTTTGGGGCATCAAAAAGCAGTCAGGTAGAACCCTTCCTTCTGAATCAGTAAGTTTATGAACTCCGCCTGGAAAGACAGCAACATACTTCAATAATTGAAACACTGCTTTGTCAATAACATCCTGAACACCTGTTGTTCCAAGTTTTTTCAAAACATTTTCTCTAATAAACTCCAACGCCTTTACCTGTTTATCATTCAACTTGTCCTTGTTGAGTATTTTAAAATCAGAGCTTCCCGGAACATATTCTATTAAGCCCTCTGCATCTGCTTCCTTCAACGCAAGCTCTGTCTCAGCAGAGCAGGGTACAATAATATAATTCTTGAATTCTTCTTTTAACTTTTTGATATTATCCTGGGCAGCAGGAATGTCCGCCTTGTTTGCTGCAATGATTAATGGCTTTGTCTTTTTTCTTAGAGTAGATGCAACATTAAACAAATCATCGTCAGTCCACGCTTCAAGGTTTTCCTCTAAGTTCAGTTTTCTTATTATTTCTTTGAAGTCATCCTCGTCAGCTCCCAGGCCTGAGAATTGTTTTGCAATTGCTTTGACAATATCCTTATGTTCAAGAGTTATTCTCTTGCTGAATCTTTCCCAGCCCTTTTTTAGAATCTGATAATACCACATATCAAGCTCTTTGTCAAGGAACAGAATATCTTCACTTGGGTCATGAGTTCCTGGCGGTATCGGCTCTCCCTGCAAATCAGTAGAGCCAGATGCGTCAATTATGTGAATAAAAACATCTGCCTGTCTTAAATCATCTAAAAACTGGTTTCCCATACCCTTCCCTTTGTGAGCATCCGGGACAAGCCCTGCAACATCCATGACTTCAACAGGAACAAAGCGATAATCCCCTTTTAGAAAACCAAACCTGACATTTGCTGTTGTATTGAACTCTTTGTCGACCCTTCTTACCCTGACATGAGCCATTCCCCTGTTCGGTTTTATCGTTGCAAAGGGATAATTTGCTATTTCAACATCAGCAAGCGTAAGCGCTTTGAAGAATGTTGATTTTCCAACATTAGGTTTCCCCACAATTCCAACAAGCATAATCAATGGGTAATGTTTTGTTATTTAATATTTATGGTTATCTTAGTTATAAATAAATTCCTTCAATATTGCCTTAACTAAATTATGAATTAACTACATAATAGAAAAACTTTTTAAGTCAGTTGATTATTTTATCTAATATGAAAATTCTTGTTGTTAATGCAGGCAGCAGCTCATTGAAGTTTCAGGTGATAAATACAAAGTCAAAGAACGCTTTGATTGATGGTATAGTTGACGCTATTGGATTGAAAAGTTCAGACCTTAAATTCAAAGTTGGCACTAAGCAGTATAAAGTTGAAACAAAAATAAATAATCACGAAGAGGCAGTGAAACTTGCTTTGAACACGATAAGAGATATGAATATTATTAAAGACCCAAAAGAGATAAGTATAGTTGCTCATAGAGTAGTCCACGGCGGTTCGAAGTATGAGAACCCGACTCCTATAGATAAAAAACTTATAGACCAAATTGAGAAACTCTCAGAACTTGCTCCCCTTCATAATCCAAATAATCTTCTTGGCATAAAGGCAGCTATGAAATTATTGCCGAATGCAAAACACATTGCTATATTCGACACTGCCTTTCATCAAACAATGCCTGAGAGGGCTTTTCTTTATGGGCTTCCAATTGATTTTTACAAAAAGAAAAAGATAAGAAGATACGGTTTTCACGGAACAAGCCATCGCTTTGTTGCAAAAGAAGCAGCAAGGGTCCTTCACAGAAAAAAAATCAAACTTATAACCTGCCATATGGGAAATGGAATTTCAGTTGATGCGATTATGCTCAGGAATGGAAAACCAATTTCTCTTGACACAAGTATGGGAATGACTCCTCTTGAAGGTCCTATTATGGGAACACGCTCAGGAACTATAGACCCAGGAGTAATAATGTACCTGCTAACAAAGGGTTATTCAAGAGGAGAGCTTGATTCCCTGCTCAACAGGAAATCAGGGCTTCTCGGAGTTTCAAAGTTAAGCTCTGACATGAGGGACTTGTTGAAGACATACAATAGCAGGGAATTGTCAAGAACAGCGATAGATTTGTTGTCTTATCAAATGGCTAAAATTATTGCATCTTACTCTGTTCCTCTCAATGGAATAGAGGCCCTTGTTTTCACAGCAGGAATAGGAGAAAACTCCTGGCTTGTAAGGAAAAAGATATGCGATAATCTCAAACACTTCGGCATTGTACTTGACGATAGAAAGAATAAGGCAAACAAAACAATAATCTCATCTAAAAAATCAAAAGTAAAAGTTCTTGTTATAAAAACAAATGAAGAACTTGAAATGGCTGTCGAGGCAGAGGAATTGTTCAA
>CAYLQB010000043.1:0-6963 GCA_964385745.1 uncultured Methanosarcinales archaeon | reverse complement strand
ATTATAGTCAAGAGTCTGTTTTCATACTCATCCAAATTTATAATTGCCTGCACCATCTTTCTCACCTAACAAATTAGTATAATTTATAATATTTAATAATTAATTATTACTTTCTATTATATAAAGATTTTGTTTTTAATGGCTTTTAGTGAAATTAATAAATTAAAGGAATCACTTTCTATTAGATTTTATCTCTGTTGGACTGTACTTACTTAATTAGACAACGAAACTAAACCAATAAACTTTATAAAATATAATCTCCTCCTATTCACTAAGTGCTTGCAGTTTAGATTCATTCCCAGAATAAATAAACCTGAATTATATCTTAAAGGGAATATAAATATCAATAGAAACAAGAGAATATGGAGGCGTATTATGCCAAATCGTGATGGAACAGGTCCTGCTGGCCGTGGAAGAGGTCTTAGAGGAAATGCGGGAAGAGGTATTGGAGCAGGGGGTTATTGTATATGCCCAAAGTGCGGTTATAGGATAAGGCATACTGCTGGTGTACCATGCACATCATTAAAATGCCCAAAGTGCAAGACCCCTCTTGTCAGAGAATAAGAATATACACTTTCTTCAGCCACCAGAATTGATTTTAGCCACAAACAGATTGATACATAAAAACAATAGAATTTTTAAATAATTAACTTCTGTGTATTAGTATGAGCAGAGAATTTTTTGAGAGAAGATACGAAAGCATCGGTGGAAGAATTATTGATATTAAAATAAAGCCCTCTCTAAGAGTTAATACTTTAAGAACAAGTGATGAAGAATTGGTAAAGAGATTAAGTTTAAGAGGTGTTTCTCTTGAGAGAGTAAAGGATATTAAAAGTGCTTATTATTACAAATCAAAGTTTTCAATAAGCTCAACTCCTGAATTTTTATTGGGTTATTTTTACATACAAGAATTAAATTCTATGCTCGCTCCTATTGTTTTAAACCCGAGTAAGGAAGATAAAGTTCTTGATATGTGTGCTGCCCCTGGCTCAAAAACAACCCAGTTATCTGCTTTAATGAACAATAAAGGAGTAATTGTCGCACTTGAAAAGAGCAGAAATCGGATGAATACTTTAAGATTAAACCTTGAAAGGACAGGTTGTCACAATGTTCTGGCTTACAATATTGACGCTCTTGAATTTAATTCTAATAGTAAATTTGACAGGATTCTACTCGATGCACCTTGCAGTGGAAATTACACACAGCAAAAGGACTGGTTTAATATGAGGACTTTAAAAGGGATACTAACAAGAAATCAAATCCAGAAGAAACTTATAAGAAAAGCACATTCGCTGCTTAAAGAGGGCGGTGAGCTTGTTTATTCAACCTGTTCTTTAGAGCCAGAAGAGGATGAATTCATCGTTGATTATGCACTTAGAAATGGCTTTGATATTAAAGATACAGGTCTCAAATCCGGAGTTAATGGCATAACAGAATTTCAGGGTTACAAACTTGACAAGAAAGTTAAACTGTCAAGGAGGTTCTGGCCCTTTGCAACGAAGGGACAGGGCTTTTTTATAGCAAAACTTGTTAAACCAGGGAGGGATAAGAATGGATAATTCTCCCCGTAAGATAATAATAGATTTTATTGGTCTCTTTTCAAACAAATCAAAAGTCACACTTGAAAGTATGATGAAAAGGAGAGGATACAATGAAATCGTAATCCTGAGTGGATTCATATTCCTAACTAACAAAGACAAAGAGATAGAAATTCCTTCAGGGTATAAAAGCAAATTATCTTACGCAAATTTCTGTCTCGGTTTTGTTATAAATAAAAAATTTGCACCCTCTGTTGCTCTGTTAAATGAATTGATGGATTATGAGATAAACAAGGTCTTCATTGATGACAATTTAGAACTTAACTTTGTTTACGGAAAGGATATCGTTTTAAACAATAGTAAAAATGAGAAGATATTAACAATAAACAAAGAGAAAATGTATTTAGTTATTAATAATAATAACTGTGTTGGTTTTGGAAGATTAAGTAAGAGAAATGAGGGGAAGAACAGTAGAGGAAACAATAAGGAGAAACAATACCTCAAGCAGGCATTGCTCAGAAATGTATATGACATTGGCTTTCCGATGAGAAAAGAATTAAAGAATAGAATAAAGGATATTTACTAACGCAGGAGTGTATAATTATTAAGATTCAAGAATAAGGTTATTGGACTTATGATAATGCAGGAAGACAGCAGAGAGATATGATTCCTGGTATTAAGATTTATTAAACTTATACTTATACAAATTAAGATATGATTTTATAGTCGAGATTAATTCATGTGTATCATTCTTTAGAATTTCATCAAATCTGTCTATGTATCTTTTGTATATGAATTTATCAAAGACAGTTCTCATAAAATAATAGAAAGGAGTTGACTCCCATTTTCCCTCATAATCAGTTATTAAAACAGCATCAATGCTGATATCAATTTTACCCTTCTGCATGTTAATCTTCTTCCCATCCTGTTCAATAATAACATCTTTCATATCTGATATCATAAGATAAATTCTTATTTCCTTCTTGGCGTAATCACTTATTATTTTGTTAGGTCTCATCTCTATTTCTACAAACTTCGAAGCGTCTCCCACATACTCATGATGCCTGACTTCTCTCCAATCGTATGTCTTATCTTTAAAGAATTTATTTATTACCTTGTACAAATCACCGACTGTGAATAAGCCCTCATAGCCGATTTCCTGATTTTTTAAAACAAAATTATATTCTGCCATATTTTACCCAACAGGACTTAATAAATCCTATTTAATAAATCTTTTGATATGCTTATACAGATTACAAACATAACATTTAATAAAAACTGCCTATGCCATACATTTCAAACTGCTTTTTAATATCTTCAAACAATTCCAGGACCTCATAATAAAAAGGATCTAAGTATTTCGCATATATTTCCTGCTTTAAAACTGACTTCTCAAATACCTTCTGCAAAGTCCTTAAAAAAGGAGTTTTATCCCATTGCGTATTGCCGTATAAATCTTTATAATCACTCTCTATGACACCGCTTATAATAATGTGAATCCTGCCGTGCATCATTCTCCTCTTGACACCATCCTTTATTACTTCCACTTCATCAACAGGGGTAGGTCCGTTGCCATCACCATAAAGATGCACAGCTATTTTAATGGTATACATAATATACTCATTGACTGCTCTTTCAGCATACCATGAAAGCTCTATCTCCGCCTTTTTTCGTTTGTATGATTTCTCGTGGAATTCATATTCCCTCCTCTTAAACCAAGCCGCTACAAATTCATAAATCTTCTTGAAATCAAAGTAACCGCTGAACTGGATAACCTCAGATAAATGCTCTTTGCCGAAATCTATTTTCATATTACATAAAAATAACTTATTTGTTTAAAAATTTTTGTTTTTATTCTTAAAGGGCTTCATAAATATATACACACCTAAATGAAAGGACGAGGCCTAAAACTATGCATATTATGTACAAACTGCATTATAAGCATATGAAGGATATTAATAAAACAAGGGTTAATAAAACAACAATTAGAAATCAAGTATTATAAATTGATAATTATACTTCATAAATCTTTTTAAAGAAATAAAAATTAAGAGTTCGTATGAGAGAAAGCTTAAGGGATAACACGAAGAAAAAAAATAGCAAAGATGATATTGATAATATTGATGAGTTGAAAGGGCAGACCTGTCCAATGTGTGGCAGAAAAACACTTACTCTAACCCAATTAAAGAGGGAGATTCCTTATTTTGGCGTCGTGGTTATTTACTCAATGAGTTGCTCTAATTGTAAATTCCATAAATCAGATGTGGACACACTAGAAAGAAACTCTCCCGCAAGATATTCAATTGAGATAAACGGCGAGGATGATTTAAAGATAAGAATCATAAAATCAAGTCAAGCCACAGTTAAATTACCAAGGATAGTTGAAATAGCACCAGGTCCTGCATCCAATGGTTATATAACAAATGCTGAAGGAATCATAAACAGAGTCAAAGACAGGTTTGAGGCGCAGAAAGAAACAGAGGAAGACAATAACAAGAAAAAGGCCTACATGAAGTTAATTAAAAAATTGAACAGGGTTCTGTGGGGCAAAGAAAAGTTAAAAATTATCATTGAGGATCCAAGCGGAAACTCCGCCATAATATCTAACAAAGCAAAGATTGAGAAGTTAAAAGTGAAAAAACATTGAAGAAATACCAAGCGAGAATTC
This sequence comes from uncultured Methanosarcinales archaeon, assembly GCA_964385745.1. Taxonomy (GTDB): domain Archaea; phylum Nanobdellota; class Nanobdellia; order Woesearchaeales; family WAPY01; genus CAYLQB01. The sequence goes on along the minus strand of CAYLQB010000043.1, from coordinate 2,757 downwards.
TGTATTCCGGTTAAATTTCCCTACTTTACATTGATACTCATATGTTTGGTTGGAGCAGTTATAATCTTAGAAGAATACCTCTCGTTTCCTATTACTGCATTCACTTCTTCACGAGTTGTCTTTATTACAAGAAAGAAATGTGATTTTTTTATCGGTTTATTCCTGTCTGTGTGATTCTGTCTTACTTCTCTTTCTTCTGGATAACTTGTAAAATAAAGAACATTATCCTCTTCCATAGGTGAAGAAGGCCATTTAGCTGGTTGAAGGGTGTCTCTTACTATAGTATAAAACATTAAATTCCTAAAAAGATTATTGTACAGGAGAATCTCATATTTCTTCAAACCAATTTTTTTATTCAAATCAGGTTCTTCATCCATTCCCTTAATAATCTGACTGGCAGAGTTATAATCAGTAAGAAACTTGTAAGTTTTAATAGGACTAAATCTGCTTAACTCATCAGCAAGAGAAAGATAGAATTCCTTAGATTTCTTTGATAAGATTATCTCTTGTCTGCTAATCAAGTTTTTAATTCCGTAAAAGCTTCTCTCCAACTCTTTATTTGAGAGTCGCTTGAGTTTAAAAACAAGATTCAACCTGTCCTCATTTGCAAAATCAAATTTTCCATTCTTATGATATACAAGTCCTGTTAGTAACTTCCTTGAAAATTCTTTTCTCTGAGAATGATTTAAAGAATTAAATAAAGTATCTTCAAATGAATCAAGCTCATTGAGGATTTCGCTTAGAGTCGGGTCTCTGCTTAAAGAGCCCTGTCTCTTCTTTTTTCTGCCATCATGAAATTCCTTTGGAGAATAAGGCCTCTCAATTTTAGGAGTAATATACAAAAGCAGGATTCTTTCTTCATTATGTTTATCTTGAGTAGAATTGTTCAAGAAAGAAGCAATATCACTGTTTCTCTTCGAAGCATAGTTAAGTCGGTATAATTCCATAAATTAAAAAATAAGCAAGTATTAAAATGTTTTTCTGTTATGCAATTGTGAGTTTATATTGACTATTTTATAGTAAATAATATCCTACCAGATAAAATATAAGAGAATTAAGTTCGTTTGGTCATGACTCTCTCTTAATAATAAAAGGTCAAAAACTTTTTAAACAACTTGAACATCTCCTTTTTATGCTTATTGGCTTAATATCAGACACTCATGATAATGCTGCATTAGTAAAGAAGGCAGCCAAAGAATTCAAAAAGAGGAAGATAAGAGCTATCATCCACTCTGGTGATTTAGTGGCACCAATAACATTAAACTGGCTTAAGGACTTCAAAATTTATTTCTGCCTGGGAAACAGCGATGGGGATATTATAGCAATAAAAGAAAAGATTGAATCATTCAAAGGTATTTTCCTTGGACTGGGCGGCTCATTTACATTGGACAATAAAAAGTTCGCTGTCTTCCATGGTCACTATCCTTTTATTCTTGATTCATTAGTCAAATCTCAAAAGTTTGACTATGTTATTCACGGACATACTCATAAGAAAGCGAATAAGAAGATTGGCAAAACAAGAGTTATAAATCCTGGTTGTCTTTATAGGACACATGATAATAGCATTGCTGTATTAGACACAAAAAAGGATGAAGTCAAATTCATAGAGCTCGTTGACAATTAAATTTATAAGGGGATATGAATTTATGGGTATAAAATAAAATATTAAATAGAATATCAGGTGATGATTTTATGATTAAATTATTAATGTTTGATTTATGGGGGACTGTTATGGAGAATGGTATTTATTCTCCTGTCAAGCAAGTTAGAAATATACTACGGTTGAATATACCATTCAGTGATTATATAGTCAGGTTTGAGAAGGCATTTATGCTCAAAGAATTCAAGGACTTAAACGAGGGCTTTACAAACGCCTGTAAAGAGTTTAACATAAGATATAATAATTACTTAATAAACAAGCTGGTTGGCGTGTGGAACAAGAACTGGCTCCTGGCAAAACCCTTCCCAGAGAGTGAAGATGTCTTGAAAAAATTAAGAGAAAAATACAAGGTTATTCTGGTATCTAACACAGACAAATCAGCTCTGCACATTATAGAAAAATTATCATTAAATGATTACTTTGATAAGATTTACTTATCATATCAGACAGGTCTTTTAAAGAGCAATCCGGAATTGTTCAACAGGATTCTAAAGGACTTCAATGTAAGCCCTGACGAAGCAGTCATGATAGGAGACAGTATTGACTCTGATATGAAAGCACCATCACAACTTGGTATAAGAACAATACTCATTGACCGCAGAGGAAGGAGGGAGTATAAGACAAAGGTAAAGAATCATCTGAACCAATTGCATCAAGAGTCAGAGTACCATTCATAATTTGATTATTTTGTATTTCTTTTCCAGAATAATTTAAAGATAAAACAGGAGATTTTGTATCAACAAATAATGCCTTTCTTGTAAAATTCACATTACCAACTTCATCATAAGAATAAACATCAAGATAGCAAGAACCATAAAAATTAGATAAGCCTAATCTAACGATATCGGGATACTTAACTTGATTCAAAAAATATTCTTGAGAACAATTAAGATAAACATTTGAGTAATCAATATCATTTCCAGTAATGTTTAAATCAAAATGACCATTTGTTGGATTGGGTACAGTAAATGAAACAGATGGAGGAGTATTATCAATTTCAATATTCGTTACATTCAATGAATCTAACACATTTCCATCATGATCGTAAGCAATCGCATTAATCCAACATCCAGTTTGTGTTAAACCAGCAACATTCC
>CAYLQB010000042.1:0-6971 GCA_964385745.1 uncultured Methanosarcinales archaeon | reverse complement strand
TATTCTGGAGGTAGCACCAAAACTAACCCTTGAGGAGAGGAAATGGCATAAAATCCCTGTTTTAGTACAAAACAACGGCGACTTTAACCTGACAAATATAACTCTTAAGTTTGAATATGGAGGTGATTGTGTTGATAAAATAAAGGGCTCTTACAACCTGTCTATGGGTGAGAAAAAATCCTTTGTTTATAGAGTGAAAGTGAAGAAAGCATTCACAACATGCAATGCAATTCTTGTCCTAAAATCCGGAGAAGGAGCAGTGGCTTTCTCACCAATAATATTAGAGATTGTTCCAAAACCTTTCAGGATATTCATGTTTATGCCGATGATGTTTATTATATTAACCATCTGGTCAATTTATATATTATTTAGCAAATATAAACAGGTGAAGGTGATAAAAAAGAGAAGCAAAAGAAAGAGAAAAGTTTAAAAATTGTAATGAATTAAACACTTATATTAAGTTTTAGTTTTATCTGATTTGTGATTTAATTCAATTTGTAAACAAGCACGCTTTTTCTAAGCAAACCAACAGTAGAATTAACAAGCAGGAGTTATAGAATACATAACAGGATTACATACTATAAAGCTATTCAATATTCAAGTGCAATAATTACTGTTCATAACTTCTGTCAGGTTCTATACCACAAGGAAGCATAGCACGGAAACAAGTAAGGAAGACAAAGAAACAAGTAAAGAACGATTTAAAATTTCATTAAGTCAGCTATAAAAATAAATAAAATAAAAGAGGTGCGCTATGTTTTCAAACAGAAAGGAAGTTAAAGAGGATGCTTCACAGCTTTTCAACAATAATAATTTCGGTTTCAATACTGATTTGTTCAATAATGATCAGAACAAACAGGTTAAAAAAGAAAAGGATGTAAGTGAGGACAACACTGAAGAGAATGAGTCCTGGGCTCAATGGTGGAAGGTTAACCCTTCGAATATAAACAGAGTTGATTGGAAGTTGCACGAAAAAATCGTGTTGAGCTTGGAAGCGTTGATGATTATCTACTTTGTCCTGTGGCACTTCGGTTTAGTCCCAATGTTTTAATTATTTCTTTTGCCTCTTCAACTGCTTTACCTGTATCTTCTACTTTCTTGTTTGAGTACTCAACTTTCATGGCAATAGAAAATATGTCTGAAAGCTTATCCTTTAATTCAGCAGGTATACCTTTATTGTCAAGCTCCTTAATCAATTGGGGATATGTCAAGCCAGGTCTAAGATTTAATTTTGAAGCGATAATCTCCTTAATCTTCTTAACTAACTCAAGGAAGTTCTCAGAATTTGCATTTAACTCCGAAGGGCTCTTATAAATCGACTCAAATAATCCTCTCTTCTGCTCCAACTCAATCTTAGTGAGGGTGTGCAGCATTTTCTTTTTAACATTTATTGTATACCATAAATCAATCAATGCGATTATGAGAGCAGCACCTGCAATTCCAAGCACTAATGAAAATACCATGATAAAAAAGCAATGAATAAGATATAAAAAACTTTCTCTTATTTTAAGATTACTTTATAGTAAAAAAAGCACGCGCGGTAATGAAAGTTGCAATAAGACATAAAAAAGGAATCCACCAGAGAGAATTCAATAGAAATCCTTTATTAACTTAAAAGTAAAACATAAAAATTTAAAACTGAAGTTAATCTTTACAGTTAAGTAGGTGGAATATAGCACAGAAAAGAGTATAATCTCCCTACTATCAAAAAAGAAGGTGTTCCTTATCTTCTACTGGAGGTGTTTCTCTCATGGAAAACAACACAGAAAGCAAATATGAAGGAAATAAAGAGGAAGAGATTAATGATGAAGAACTCAAATCGTACAAAGAAAAATTAAACAAGATAACAAACGAGATTTCTAGAGTTGTTATTGGACAAAAAGATGTTGTAAGAATGGTTTTAGTATCATTAATATGTGATGGACACGCACTCTTAGAGGGTGTTCCTGGACTGGCAAAATCCCTGCTGGTTGAAACCCTTGCAAGAGCAATTGAGGGAACAACGCATAAGAGAATCCAGTTCGTGCCAGATATGCTCCCGGCCGATATAATAGGAGTCAACGCGTACAACCCGAAATCAGGAGAGTTTTACATTGTAAAAGGTCCTGTGTTTGCAAACTTTATACTTGCAGATGAGATTAACAGGGCTCCTCCTAAAACACAGGCGGCAATGATGGAAGTTATGCAGGAAAGAAAAGTCAACATAAGCACTCAGGAATTCAAGTTTCCAAGACCTTTCTTGGTGCTGGCAACGCAGAACCCTGTTGAGCAATACGGTACCTATCCCCTGCCGGAAGCAATTGTCGATAGATTCTTTATGAAACTGCTCCTTGATTATCCAAAACCCGAGGAAGAACTGCAAATATTGGATGATAATACCATAACAAAATACAACAGATTGGATATTATCAAGCCAGTATTGAACCCCAACGATATTATTGAACTGCAGAATTCTGTAAGGAGAATATTTATTTCAAAACCAGTAAAAAAATACATCGTCGACTTAATTAACACAACAAGGGGTAGGGGAGTTCATTTCCAGGGTTTGAAGTATGTCAAGTATGGTGGCTCTCCAAGAGCAACAATCTGGCTTGGACTTGGGGCAAGAGCGATAGCATTAATGTCAGGCCGCGACTTCGTTGTTCCTGATGACATAAGAGAAGTGGCGCATCCGATTTTAAGACACAGGTTGCTTCTTAATTATGAAGGAAAGGCAGCAGGCATAAGCACTGATGAGATAGTGGACAATATCCTTAATGCAGTGGAGGTGCCTTAATGCAGCTGCAGGTTAATACACTTAAATTTCATTATTTAATAGATATTATAAACAAGAATATTTCTAAACTAATGGACACTTTCAAGATGAAATTAGTTTACCTGAAGATTGTAACCGGCAAGGGTATGGAATTTGACAGGTTAAGAGAATACACACCTAGCGACGATGCTAACAGTATCGACTGGAACGCGACAGCGAGGACCACAGAGGCCTATGTTAAGATATTTAAGGAGGAGAGAAAACTCGATACTGTTATTATATTAGATGCATCAAATACAATGTTGTTGGGAACAACTCCCTTGACAAAAAATGAATATGCAAGTGTTATAGCTGGAATTTTGGGATATACTGCAATAAATGCAGGTGACAAAGCAGGTCTCATAATGTTTTCGGATGATATAAAGGCCGTGCTTGAACCATCGACAAGTATGGACAATTTCTATTCTATGACAAAGATTATGTCAGAGCCACAGCACTATGGAGGTGTTAAAAACTGGGACCCCATTGCAAAGGTGCTGTTAAAAACATTCGGGCCTGACACAGTTGTATTTATCCTGTCGGACTTTATGAAGACCTCACCGAAGATGTTCAATGACCTGCAAAAATACACAAATAAATTCAAGGCAGTTGTAGGCATTATGATAAGAGACCCGCGCGACTCAGAACTGCCTGAAGGAGTCGGAAACATGTATCTGGCTGACCCTGACACTGGAAGAATAGTCCTCGTTGATATAAATAAAACAAGGGAACAGTACAACATGCTTGCAAAAAGACAGGAAGCATTCATAAAGAGATTATTCCAGAACGCAGGTGCCTATTTCTTCAAGATTCACACAAATGAAAACTTTGTTGACGCATTCGTCAAATTTTTCAATAGAATAGATTTTGGTCCGGGATAACCACAGAGACAAAGGAAAGCAGGGGCTTAACCAAGAGAAGTATAATAAAAAAGAAATAAAAAGCAATGAAAATAAAAAATTAAAAATAATAATAACACGAATAATAACAACACAAAAGTTGTTTGAGAATTAAAAGAATAAGAGGGGCAATGTAATGGATGTAAATATTTTTGGTCTGAGGATTTTTTTGAACATACCCTACAAAAGCATTGTCCTACTTTTAGTCCTAAACCTTCTTGTCGTTATAACCTATTTTCTCATGGCAAAATTAAGGCAAAACAGAATTGTAAAATTTGGTAACTTCGAAACATTAAAGAGGGTTGAGGGTTATCAGAGATTCTCAGTAAGTCCTATGCTGTTGATTCTAAAAATGTTTATTATCACCATGCTTTTTCTCGTTGCGACAAACTCAATAAAACTGAATATGATGAAACCGGTCTCAAATACTGATTTTGTTATGGCTATTGACACATCATCAAGCATGTTAACCCCTGATTACGAGCCAGACAGATTGGAAATGGCAAAAACCGTTGCTCTAAAATGGCTTTACAATCTCCCTGAAAGCACAAGAGTGGGTATAGTAACCTTCTCTGGAAACGCCACTGAACTTCTTGAACCTACAACTCAATACAATAAGATAAAAAGGAGTATCAAGAATATAAGCGCCGCTGAAACTGGGGGAACCGCAATAGGGGATGCTCTAATAACTGCTGCCTCAATGCTTAATTATAGCAGTAAAGAAAAAGCAATTGTCTTGATAACAGACGGCAAGAATAATGAGGGCTCTGATGTGAACATGACAATACAAGCACTTGAAAACGCGAACATCGTTGTTTATTCGATAGGAATAGGTAACAACAATAAGACAATCGCATTCTTCAATAAAATGCAATCAATAATCAACGCAAGCAATATCACACAGGGTAAAAATTACACATACCCACTGCCTGAAATGGATTATAATACATTAAAGATAATATCAGAATATACCGGGGGGAAATCTTTCCTCGTCGAAAATGAATCCTCACTTGAGGAAGCGTTTAACAAGATATTTCTAACAAATGAAAGAGTCAGCTTAAACTCTGATTATTATATTCTGCTGTTCATTTCAATTCTTATAATAATGGAACTTATAATATACGCAAAGTATGGAGCAATATAAACAGATAAGTAAGAGCAGAATATAAAATCTTAAATCATGAGAAATTAAAGATTAAGAAGAAAATTATTGACTGCAGAAATAGCTACAGAGATAAATTGATTAACCAAAATAAGCATACAAAAATCTGAAGGAATAGCAAAATTTCCATGAGAACAGTGAGAAGAGCACTTTCTATAGGAGGATATTACTAAAAGTTGAAGAACAAAAACCTTCTCTTCCTCTTTTTCTTTTCATTTGGAATTAATTTCTCCTCTTTAGAATGTATTTCCTCTGTCAAGTTACGGGCGAGTTTTAATATTGTCTTAAAAGCCCTTCCCCGTTCTAACTCAACCCTCAAGGATACGGCTTTAAGAACATTCTTGTCAAATGGAATTGTTGTTAAAACATCAACTCCCATCAACTCAGGAATCTCATTTTTCTTCAATTCATAATAAGCGTTCATAACTTTGTTCAGAATAAGTTCTGTTTTGTTTGAACCCCTGTTCTTTAGTATAAGCACGAGTTTGTGGGTGGTCATCAAAGTAGGAATATCCGGAGTTGAGATAAGGAAGATTTTATCTGCAACAGTAACAACTGCTCTGTTATTCTTTGTGAAACCCGGCTCTGTATCCAGGATGATAAAATCATAACTTCTCCCAAGCTTGAACAGCAAGTCCCTCAAAAATTTAATATTAAAATTTATTTCCTCCAATTCAATATTGGTTGTCGATGGGAGAACATCAAGCAAGTCGTTGAAATGGTAAATCGCCTTTTCCACAGGCACATTAAATTTAATAACATCATTGAATGTTGTAGGCAGGTGACCCATACCTAAATATAAAGAAAGATTAGAGGCGTAGAGATTAGTATCAATCAAAAGAACATGATTTCCAAGTTTTGCCAGACAAATAGCAAGAGTCGATGCAATGAATGTCTTACCTACTCCTCCCTTTGGTGATGTAATAGCAATAATGTCTGACATATAGAAAAATAAAGAAATCCTGTTTATAAAGTTTTCCGATAACTCAAGAGAGTTGAAAATCAGCAGATGAGCAGAGACAAAACAACAAAGAATAAAACAAAGAATAAAAAGTAAAAAGGTCAAAGAGAGAGTCAATAGAGAAGGAAAATAGATAGAATAAAAATAAAAGAACTAAAGAAAGGACCTTAATTATTAATCCCCTCGATAACATTAACGAGTCCTTACTAATAAATCATTAACATTAATAGTTATTATTCTTCCCTTTCTTCTTTTTTCTCCATATGAAGAACACTGCCAAGGCAATCACAATGATTATTAACGCCCACATACCCAAGCTAACACCTGCAACCTTTGTTGTAAATGCCCCTGTAATAAAATTACCTGATACAACAGTTAATTCCAATGTCTGTGTTATCTTTTTAATCAACAAATCAGGTGCTTCTCCATAAGGAATAACAACTTTAACATCAGGATTGTCAAGTATGTCCGCCTCTGACAAATCCGTCTTAATCATAAGCGTCCTCTCATCTCCCGGGGTGATTCTTAAAGGAGTTCCATAGTAAAGATCTTTCTTAACACCGTCAACAACAACACCCTTTAACTGAGCATCAACATAAGCATTAACACTTCCATTATTCTCAATCTTTATTAAGAATCTCTTTAACTGTTTATTGTAGACAACACTCACTAACTTAACCTCAGCTCTGTTAACTACCTCTGCAAAGCCGATTTTTACAGTCAGGGGGGGAGCAACCTGTCCGGCAGGTAGTATATACCTATCCATAATATTTGAGCCCTCTCCATATAAGGTATAAAAGTCAGCTGTTAAATTGGTAGTTATGTAACCACTCAAATCTGCATTGTAAGCAACAGTAATAGTTTGATTCGGCTCTACAAAAACTGGCTCTGCATCATTAACAACCAATACCTCTGCACCGTCTGATTTTATATGGATGTTGGATGTCATATAAGCAGGCATATTTCCTGAGTTAGCATACTTAACCAGCAATGCCTTACTTTTAGGATCATAATTTGCAGAAATAACAGTTAAGTGAATAGTGTAATGTGGAAGTGGAAAAACTGTCAAAGCATAAACCTGCCCTGTCTTTCTAACACCGCCTGTAAAGCCCTGACCAAACTTGACAAATACAGCAACCTTCTTGTTTGTTATTT
>CAYLQB010000041.1:0-7503 GCA_964385745.1 uncultured Methanosarcinales archaeon | reverse complement strand
ATATTTATGGGTTTTTCATCACTCATTTTAACACCCCCATCTTTGGATTATTATTCATATTTATAAATTTATCGTTTTTATAATGGATTTTAAGGTTAAATTTTTGGTATTTTTGTTTATATAAGGAAAAAGATAGATATAACAAAAAATTTGTTAGCTTAAAATTAATATTCCGAGCCGAAAGGCGAGACAATCTGTGCCGAAGGCACTCCCCCGACCTATTTTTATTTCACTTAACTCCAATCATGTGCAAGTTTCTGAAAATTAAATATCCTGTCAATCTGTCAATCAGGGGTGATTAAAGAATTAATTAGTGCTTTCTGTATAAGATGAGTTTTACTTAATCTTCTCTCCTTATTACCTTGACATCTTCTTCTTTCAGAGTGATTGGTATTGGAACTGCTGCTTCGAGCAACTCAACAACGACTTCCTGCTTTGTCTTATCGATTCTCGTCACTTTTGCTTTCTCATGTTTGAAAGGACCAGCGATTACTTCAACGACATCATTCTTTTTGATTACTGTTTCTTTCTTCTTCTCTGTTTCAACACTCTTCTCTATCTCTGAATAGGGAATCTCGCCGTTTAATATGCCTCTGGCGTATGGAACTCCAAAGGCGGCCTGTTCAGCAGAGGCCCTGTCTTTTGCCTCAATGAAGATATAACCTCTCATTCCATGTGGTCTTATAACTGAATAAACGCTCAGTTTCTTTCTTTCAGCATTACTGCTGACGAAGTCAACGACTTGGTCTTCCCTGTTAGCTGTTACTCTTAAAGCAAAGATTGCCATGTTTATCTCCTTTTTATTTAATCATAAGTGCTATTTGTTTTGTTATTTGAATCAGGAATCCTATTAATCCAATTATTATCATGCCTAAACCAGTTACTTTAACTATGGTTTTGAATTCTTCATTGGTCGGTTTTTTTGTTAGTATAAGGACTCTCTTGCACTCAATACTGAAACTCTTTAGTTGAACCCATGTCTTCTTCAGGTTTTTCTTTGTCTTCTCAATTATATTATTCATTTTTAATCATTCATTAATAATCTTTTATTATAATTGTTAATAGAAAACAGGAAAAATCAATTGTTTTTAAAGGTTATGCTTTTTTAATTGCTTCTGTCAAGTGAAATAATCAAATAATAAAAGAAAAATGGAAAGTTTGTCCTTTTCATGAGGAGGGAATTATACAAACTCTATTCCAAGTTCATTCTCTATCTCTTTCTTTGCTTTCGTCGAGAACTTCTTCTTTGGACCGAGTATCTGAGAGCTCTTTACTCCTGTAACTATGAGCATCACTCTTACTGTTTTTGCCAGGTCCTCTGAGATTTGCGCTCCCCAGATTATCCTTGCATCAGGGTCCAATCTTTCTGAGACAGCTTCTACGACCTTTCTCGCTTCTTCCAATGTCATGTCCGGACCACCGGATACATTTATCAAAGCACCGTTTGCTCCTGAAATATCAACATCCAGCAGTGGATTATTTATTGCTTTCTCGACTGCTTCTACCGCTCTGTTCTCAGAGTCGGATTCTCCAACTCCAATTAGAGCTACGCCACCACTGCTCATAACTGCTCTGACATCTGCGAAGTCAAGGTTTATAAGTCCTGTCTTTGTTATTAATTCTGCAATTCCCTTGACAGCATTTGTAAGTATTTCATCTGAAACTTTGAATGCGGTGTGAAGTGGAAGTTCTGGTGCTATTTCCAATAATTTATCATTTGGTATAACTATAAGAGTGTCGACGATTGTCTCCAATCTTTCAAGCCCGGCAACTGCGTTTTCCCACCTTCTGTTCCCTTCCATAGAAAATGGTAGGGTTACAATGCCGACTGTTAATGCACCGAGTTTTTTTGAAACCTCTGCGATTATTGGTGCAGAGCCAGTTCCTGTTCCTCCACCTAAACCACAGGTAATAAATATCATGTCAGCTCCTTGCATGGCTCCTTTTATTTCATGCTCTGACTCCTTTGCAGCTTCCTCACCTACTTTCGGGTCTGAGCCAGCACCTAAGCCGTGAGTGAGTTCTCTCCCGATTAGTAATTTTTTGTCGGCAGTTGTGTATAATAAATCCTGGGCGTCAGTGTTGATTGCTATTGTTTCAGCACCTACTATACCTACCTCAGAAATCCTGTTTATAGTATTATTTCCCCCGCCCCCTGTTCCTACAACCTTGATAGAGGCCTTCTGTTTTGCCAGAAATTCCTCAAGTTCAGCATCAATGTCCTGTGTAGAAGGAGAATCCTCAACTCGTATATTTGCCATATTCACACCTCGCTCTTTTGCTTACATTGTTTGTTTGTTTTTAATTCTTAAATAATAACTTATAATCTAGTTTAAAACCTCACCACTATTTAAATTTTTTGTATTAACTTCTTTCTAGTGAGACACCACCCCTCTTTTGCTTTATATTTTGGTGTTAAGCCATAATCTCAATATCCTCTGATGTCTCTTCTTTAACCTCTTTTATTATCTCTTTGCTTAGGGATTTTATTATTTTCTTGTCATTTTCACTCTCTTTGTCAAAGCTTACTACGAACTTCCCTTCTTTTTTCTCCACGAGTGGTTCCTTTCCGATTAATTTTTTTACAACAGAGCCTATCTGTTTTTTCTTGTCGTCTATAAAGCCCTTTATATTGATTTTATAAACAATCTCTTTGCCTGCGAGGGGGTGGTTGAAGTCAACTAAAATCCTGCTTCCACTGACATTGACTATCGTCGCCATAACATCATCTATATTGACTCTTAATCCTGGGAAGGGATCTATGTTGTGTTTCTTAAATGTTGATTTTGGCATTAGCTTCAGCAGTTTTGCACTCCTCATTCCAAATGCCTCCTCTGGTTTTACATTAACACTGTATTCTCCAGGTGTTTTTCCCATTATAAAATCATCAAGTCCTTTTACTACCTGTCCTTTTCCAACTGCAATAATTACAGGCCTGTATTCTTCTTTCTCATTGTAGAAGTTGTTCTTCTTTGCTACTTCAGCGAGTGTTGTGTCAAAGACCTCATTACTCTCCTTTATATAGCCGGTAAAGTCCATTTCTATGAAGTCGCCACCCCTTATTATCCTGTTTTTGTCATCTGTGATTTTGCTCTCTGTTTTTTTATCTTCTTTTTTATTTTCTTTCATAGGTTTTCCTATTTTAGTATTGTTCATTTCTTCTTTGTTAGCATTATTTACATTATCATTCATATTAATCCCTCTCCATTATAGTGTTATGGATTTGCATTTATTATAAAAATGTTTTGATTAAATAATTAAGGGATATTAACGATTATATCAGGCAATTTTGTTTCAAACTCCGAAGATACCGAAAAAATTTAATACTATAAAATATACTTTAAGTATATGAAAGGAATCTTTATAATGGTTGACGGGTTGAACGCCTCTGGCAAGAGTGTTATTCTTGAATCATTTAGGGAATGGGCTTCTTTTAAGAATCTGAAAATACTTGATGTCAAAGATTATGCTATAAAAAATAATTTCATTCCAAAGTTCTCAGATGTTCAGGATTACGATGTTATTATAAGTTCAGAGCCGACATATGCCCTCGTTGGTAAGGCAATAAGAGATGAAATAATCAAGGAGAACGGACGGGATTACAACGCACTTACAACATCGTATGCATTTGCACTTGACCGTGAGATTCTTTACAAGAGGTTATTGATACCTGCCCTTAAGGCCGATAAAATTATCTTTCAGGATAGGGGTGTTGTTACCAGCTTTGTTTACCAGCCGGTTCAGGAGAGAATTCCCCTTCATGAGTTAATGAAACTCCCAGGCAACAAACTCGCTCTTCAATATGCTCCTGATTTGCTTATAATAATTCAGGTCTCTCCGGAAATCGTTATGAACCGGATTTCAAAAAGAGGACTTAACGCAAACACAATCTTCAACAATCTACTGTTTCAGCGTAGAATATCAGAGCGTTACAATAGTTTGTGGTTGAAGGAACTGTTTCAAAGGTTCGGAACAGATGTGGCTTATATATCGACAGAACCTCCAAAGACAGAGGAGGACACGAAGAACAGTGCCAAAGAGTTGCTTGCTAAATTATTAGTCGAGAAGAAAATACACTTCGATTAATCTCATTGACTTCCTGGTTTATCTGTATGTTTTGTCTAATCTCACTTAATGCCCGCCCGGTTTTATTTTATACTTTATAAAACTTTATAGAAAGATTTCATGAATTTTTAAATGTTAAGCGTGCTGTTCGGATTAGAATAACCTCTTCTATAAGCTCCCTCAATTACTTTTCTTTCCGTCTCTCTTGTTCGGTTTAACAAAACTGTCCAATGTGGAATTCTGCATGATTGTTCGGTAGCTTATCTTCTTGTTTTTTGCCATAACTGGCTATAATGAAAACTACTATTTAAGTAAATCTGAAAAAAGAAATATAAATTAAAAGAAGGATATAACATAATAAGCATAAGATAATAACTATAAGAGAATAACACCACTGCGTTATGATAACTCCCTATTTACTCCTGAAACTGAATACATCCTGCAGTTTATGTTCCAGGATTTTCCCATCTGAGCTGTCAATCTTTATGTTTAATACCTTAAAATTATGGGTTATAAAGGTTATATTCCATACATTTCCGAAGTTGTCAAGGTTCTGGAGTGCTACAATGGTCTTGTACGGGATATCTGCTTTATATTTTTCCCTCTGAAGTTTTCTCGCAGTCCCAACCACCTCTTCGAAGCTGATTAATTTGTCTAAATTAAGTTTGTTCAATACCTTTTCATTGCTTTTCAGTATTTCACTACCCTCAATCTTCTCAATGTTCTTTTCATTCAAGGAAAAGCTTGTTATCAAGTCCTTCTCTTTGTTGTAGAAGTCAAACTGAAGTTCTTTTGGCTTGTCTGACATAAAGAAAACACTGACTAAATAATCTTCTTTGTTCTTTTCCTGCCACTCCTTAAACCCTTTTGTTTTCTTTAACTTATTCAGTTCTTCTTTTACATTGATTGTCATAAATATTCACTAATTCTACTCTTTATGTGTATATTATAAAACTTTTGTTTTGAATTAATAGTAAGGATAACTTTTTAAATTGCAGGCGTACTCTCCTGTTGTGATAATCATGCCTCAAGAAGAACACAAGACAGGAACCCAAGAAAAAGTTGGTAAGAATACTAGCAAAAGAAAAATGAAGCAACAAAGAAATATTGCTATGAATTCATCTGATCTGTTTCCCAAAGCATTCAACATAGCGATGGCGAGGCAGCATTACGCCTTTGCCGGAAGACACAGCGCAGTTAAAATCTGCGAGTGGACTAAGAAATCCCTGCTGGATGAGGATTTTTGCTACAAGCAGAAATTTTATGGTATAAGGTCCCATCTCTGCTGTCAGATGACTCCTACTCTTGGTTTCTGCAGTAATAAGTGTATATTCTGCTGGCGTCCACATGAGTACAACCAGGGTTATGAGATGAATTTTAAGGTTGATGACCCGGACACTATTATCGACAAGTCCATAGAAGCTCAAAGGAAACTGCTGTCTGGATTCGGGGGAAATCCCAATGTTGATGAGAAAAAGTTTAAAGAAGCCCAGGAGCCAATGCATTTTGCGATATCATTAACCGGAGAGCCGACAATATACCCGAAACTTCCTGAGTTAATAAGGAGATTGCACGAGCGTGGAAAAACAACTTTCTTAGTTACAAATGGAATGTATCCTGACATGCTCAATAGATTGGAGAAGGAGGATTCTCTACCAACTCAAATTTATGTTTCTTTGAGTGCTCCTGATGCTAAGAGGTTTATGGACATAGACAAGCCCGTCTTTGATGATGGTTGGGAGAGATTGATGAAGAGTTTTGATTTTTTGGCAAGAGTAAAGGATAAGACAAGAACTGTTATACGGGTAACCTTGATTAAAGATATAAATATGATTCACCCTGAAAAATACGCAGAGGTTCTCAGGAGGGCAAATCCAACTTTTATAGAGGTAAAGGCATATATGTATGTTGGTTATTCAAGGAAAAGATTGAAGATGTCAAATATGCCATCCCATCAGGAAGTGAAAGAGTTTGCTGCTGAAATAGCCAAGAATATGAATTATAAAATCATTGATGACAAACCTGTAAGCAGGGTTGTGCTTCTGATGAAAGATGACTTTCCAGGAAGAATAATGAAATTCGATTAAGCATATCTCCTGATGAAATTCTTTAATGGTGGCAATAAAAAGAAAACTTTTTAAAGTGTTTGTTTATCCCATTCAAATATGATATCAAAGAAGAAAGCGAAGATTAAAGTTGTTAAGAGAGAGTGGTATGAAGTTCAAGCTCCAAAGCAATTTGGAAGGGCGATTATAGGTGAGATAACTTCTTCAGATCCTAAGTCATTGATTGGCAGAAGCCTCAATATTCCCCTATCAGAATTAACAAGAAATATGAGATTGCAGGGTATTCATTTAAAACTTAGGATTCATGATGTTTCAACAAAGAGAGCAGTAACTATCGTTGAAGGTTACGAAGTTTTGTCTTCTATGTTAAAGAGATATGTTCGTAGAAACAGGACAAGAATAGACGATAGTTTTGTTGTTGAAACAAAGGATAAGATAAAAGTAAGGGTTAAGCCATTGTTGATTACTGCATTTAAATCTAAGGGAGATGTTAGCAGGAATCTGGCTTTGACTGCTCGTGAGCTGGTCTACAAGGAAATAAGCAACATGAGTTACGATGATTTTGTCACTGCGATTGTTAATCACAGATTACAATCCAGCTTAATAAGAAAACTTGCTAAGATTTATCCTGTTAAGTATTTTGAGATAAGACGTTTTGAGATTACAAAAGCAAAGCCGACAATAATAAAACGTAACGAAAAAATACAACCATCCAATCCAGAGCAGCAGATGAAAGAAAATACTTCTGTTATAAAAGAAACAGTAAAACAAGAATAGAGGTGATTTTATGAGCCATCCAATAATTAATCATGATAAGTGCAAATCACATTTGGTTTGCGTTCAGGTATGTCCTATGGGTGTTTTTGCAAATGAAAATGGCAAATCAGTTGTTAAGAATCCATCTGCATGCATTGATTGTAAGGCCTGTGAGGTTCAATGCCCTGAGCAGGCAATAAAAGTTGTGGAGGATTAATCCTGATATCTTCTTACTTTTATGGAAACTCTATTTTCTCAGGATGATTTTGAGAATCTGTTTAAGGATAATTATTATTTAAGTGGAAATATACTGGCGTATTCTACAAATCATTAAATGAAACTATTTACATACTTCATTGAATATCTTAATCGATTTGATTGTTAATTATTAGTAATATTTATAAATAATCTCATTGTGTTGATTTACATACTATCTCCTTAAAACCAATATTCAGCCCCGTAGTGTAGTGGCCAATCATTCAGGCCTTTGGAGCCTGAGACCCCGGTTCGAATCCGGGCGGGGCTATTACTTTCTTTTAAGAATTATCGTAATACTTTCTTGTTTTTCGATCAAACCTTTTTCTAAAAGGTTCAACCAGTTCCAAGAACACAACAA
>CAYLQB010000040.1:0-7871 GCA_964385745.1 uncultured Methanosarcinales archaeon | reverse complement strand
CATTAGGAACTAACTGACCCCCCTCTGTTCTAACGAAAACACTACAACTCTGATTATGTTCAACGATTACTTTATCAAAGCATGTTATGCTAACATTTAACTTTGGTTCCTGCTCAACATAGATTGTTTTAATTGCTGAATCAGAATATCCGCAGTAAGAATCGAATGCCTCCGCTGTGTAAGAGAAAGCTCCTGGACGATTCTCCTGATGAGACATATTTAGAACACAATCAACCGCTCCATTACAACTCTTAGAAGCTAACAAAACACTATTAATATCTTCAATTTTCAATGAGGAGATACCATTATTGTTGCACTCTGAATTAGCATCTGCAGTCAAAGTGTATGAGTGATTAACAAACACATGAGATTCATTAGCAATAAGAGTAACATGAATCTTAGGAGCCAACAATAAACTTACACTTTCATTACTGGACTCTGCTCCGTCACTATCCTCTGCATAAACTGAGAAAGTGTCAAAACCACACTGATTTCCACTTGTCTGCGCGTTAAATGTGTGCTCGCAATAACCTGTATTAACCGGACAGGTATATGAGTCCAAGAAAGCACCATTTCTGTACAAATAAATTTTTGAGACCTCTTTATCATCGCTTGCATTAACATGAATTAAAGCATGCGAATCTGGCTCCGCACACTTCAAGGAAGGACCCTGCACATTAATTGAAACATTAGGATTGCGGTTGCATACATTATTGATATTTATCTGGACACTATCAATATCAGAGGCGCCATCGTTATCAGTAACAGTCAAAATAACATTATAAACACCAATATTAGCAAAAGAATGCCACTCAACAACAGGAGAAGCAGAACAAACAACACCAGAACCATCACCATAATTAATACAATAACTAACAATAGTGCCATCAACATCATAACTTAAACTGGAATTAAATAAAACACTCAAAGGAGCACAACCATCAATAACATCAGAATGCAAAATCGCAACAGGAGGCTGATTTTGAGTTATAGTTACACTCGTTGAATTGCTAGAAGCCCAACCACAATGGCTATTAACCGCCTTAGCATAATAAGAATAAATACCAGCAGAACCCTCAGCATGAGAAACACCAGCAGAACATGAGGAACCACTGCAGCTTACTGATTTAAGGATATGATTAGTAGAATCCAAAATCTTCAAACTAGACAAACCACAAGAATCACTAGCAGTTGCATCTAAATTAAAGTGTTCATTAACCTTAACACTGGAAGCATTACTCGACGAAGTAACACTAGGATACTCATCAAGATAAACACTCGTAGAATCATATGAGGAGTACTGACCTGCATTATCCTTCGCCTTTACTTTGTAAGATTCACTCATGCAGGCCGTATCTCCCACATGTACATTGAATGTTACATAACAATTATTTGAAGAACAACTCTTACTCGCCCTCAACGTTGAACCCTTATACAAATAAACCCTACTAACCCTATGATCATCATGAGCATGAACCTTTATAGCAATCATAGAACCAGGAACCGCACAACCAGGAGCACTAGTAATTGAAACAGTAGGAGCTCTATCTTGTGGAGGTGGATTGCATCCTCCTGGCGGACAGGGATCTGGATTACAATCAGGATCTGTATCAGGATTACAAGCAAGAGCACTCCTTGAAATAGTTGCAAGCACAAAAGACGAAACAAAAAGTAAGAGTATTATCAAAAAGAGTACGTTCTTTTTCATTTAAACACCCCCTATATTGTAAGTATTGCTTCCGGGGTTTCCTGAATTATCACCTGGAATTACACCAGAAGCTGTTGTGCTTTCAGGATTTCCATCTGTCTTTGTTGGAGTAATAATAATATTCGCGTTGTTTTCTGGCATGTGAGTCAAATTATACATGTGCCTCTGCTTCGCCATTTTACCAATTTCTGATTCTAAAATTCCTTTATAGAAAATCTTTTTAAGATTCATGAAATAAGAATAGTTCTCAGCGTTTTGTTTTTTAAGGAAGAATAAATGCGGTGATTTTTGTTCGGTTATCCTGCCTGTCTTTGAGGATTTCATTATTATATGAAGCTCCAAGTTTGGATAACGTGTGCCATTACAATTATAGCCGTCCTTGCCGTCTTTAAAAACAATAGCGGGGTTGTTTTTTCCATAATAACATCCCTGTGAACAATTTAATCCTTTTGTCTCTGGATTACCAGCAAACTCAAAATCCCTTACAGTATCAATCTCTTTCTTACCGTTAGGCAGTGTTACCTCAAACTCACCAATTACTTTAGTACTTAATACACCATTTACATAAGCAGTTAATATTGCAGTATACAAATCTTCATTATCTTTATTTGTGTAGAACCCAGCATAACCTGTACGAGCTCCATTCTTAACTCCTTCTAATGTCGCAACATGGGTAAGATCCTTAAGGATTCGACTAAGATATTCTTCGTTTTGGATTACTTCTCTCGCTTCTTCCCAAGAAATCTTTATCTCTCCTTTACTGAATCTTTTATCCAGTTCATCTTTTTTGTTTTTTACTGACTCTAAGAGAGCGTAATCTTTGGGGTTTATCTTCACGAACTTATAATCTGGTTTCTCTGAATCTTTGCTTAAGTTTACTTTCAGGAAATATTCTGGTTTCTTTCTGTTCTCACTGTTGATCGAGGCCTTCTCAGCATCATCAACTTCTTTTCTATAAATCTCAAAGTCATTTGTAAGACCCTTACTAAAGAAATAATCAGATATAGTTCCTGTGCTATCTGATAATCCTCCTCTAAGCAGGTTATAAAGCCCCTTATCAAGTGATATGTATTCCTTTGCGTCTTTTATCTCAGCTCCCTTCACAAATAAGGAGCCCTGTAATTTCTCATTTGATACAATATCATCCAAAGCTTCATGAGTTATTTTACCAGATAATTCATTAGGTTCATAATTAAAACCAGTAACATAAGTGGAAGATTTAGAATCTTTATTTGGGAATTCTGCCTCAACAGCGAAAAAATTTCCTGCATTATCCCTGCCAGTATAGATACCTCTAAGCTCACCATTATCAGGTCTCCCATCTGTCAATGCTGTGAATAACTCTTTCTTTGTGTTGTTTCCTGTATAAGCTCCTCCCACGAAGAAATTAAAGTTCTTATCTTCTTTTAAGAGTGTCTTGGCAGGTTCTCCTTCAAGATTTATGATTACTCCCTGAGGTTTTCTTGGTTTATCTGATGTGTAAGCCCCTTCAAAGCTCTGCATCATCGCGGTCTTTGAAGTTTCTGCGCTTATAGGTCTAAGATTGTATAAACCACCAACAGCAGCCAATGAAGAAACAACCGCAAGTGTTATTGGAATTGCAACTCTCTTTTTATTTCTCCTGAAAAAATCAAAAACCCTTTCCGCATAAGAAGAATTAGTTTTCCCTTCTAAATTGGATAAATTTACCTTATTAACACCTGAATTCATATTAACACCCCCAAAATCCGAATTTTATACCATCACTAAATGAAGTATTACAAGTTCTACTTTGGAGTAGTAAAGTATTAGCATATATAAATCTTTCGTTAATTTTTATTGAAGAGTAAAGGCCTCTTGAAAAGAGAAGAAGAGGACTGACCGGTTAAATTACATATAAAAATTGCTTAAATTAGAAGTATGTCCAATAAGATAAGAACAAACTCATAAGGTAAACTTAAAAATTACTTAATCTCTCTTGATAATGCTTTGAATAATAATCGCTCAACTGGAGCTTTAAGCCGTCTTTTGCCGCCATTGTTTGTACTCTTGTTTTCTTCTCAATCAATCTTGATTCTGCAAGAGGATTCTGAGTAAGCATCTCGACACCGAAGTGTGTTATTACAGCCAACCTTGGCTTTACTATATCAATGAATTTTGCCGCATCCTCACTGTTGAGATTACCATTCGTCCTTACAGGTCCTGGATTTACAACATTCAATATTAAAATATCAGTCCCCTTATACTGCTCAGCAACCTGCTGGGTAAATTCAGTATCAGAAGTGTAGCCAATTGTTATTTTAGGACTTTTTATTTTGAAACCGACATTTTCTGTAGTGTGTTTTGTCTTCATTGCTTCTATCTCCAAAGTGTCTATGCCGACCTTTTGTCCCGGCTCAATGACCATGTATTTTATCAAGGCCTTTTTATAATAGTCGAGTAATATGGGCCTCTTATCTTCAGATCCGTTAATTACCTTATTAGTGCTTATCAGATAGCCATTTGTGTCTATTCCACCAAGAGTCAGAGCATCGATCACAGCATTCAAGTCATTTGAATGTCCAAGATGATCATGAGATACAAGAACTGCGGTTGTCCTCATTATGTTAAGGCCGTACTCTTTCAATTTGACTATGGTCCCTTCGCCTGGATCAATCAAAAACTGGAAACCCTCCATGTTTAATACAAGCCCAGCAGAACTCCTCAGTTGTTTTGCCCTTACAACCGAATCGCCCGCTGTTCCGAGAAAAATAATTTCATTCATAACTGTATAAAAGGACTGATGTTTTTTAAAATTTTCCATAAAATATATAAGTTAGACAAAAAGGATAAGTATTATGAAAAAGAAGGCAAGTTATTTGATATTCATTTTAGTGCTATTATTCCTGAGCGGTTGCAATGACCATTTTCAGCACAACAGCAGTTTTGGGACTAAGGATGAGAACAAACCACTTATCTTAATGGTAATTGCTCCGAATAATTTTAAGGATGAGGAGTTTTTTATACCAAAGGAAGAATTTGAATTAAAGGGCTACAAGGTTCTGGTAGCTTCAAGCCAGGAGACAGCAAACAGCATTCTTAAGAGAAGAGTCAAGGTTGACTTACTTATTAATGAAAGTCCAGATATTATTGACAATATCTCTGCTCTTGTATTTCCAGGAGGTCCAGGTGTCAGTGTTTATTACAACAACAGTTTAATAAAAAGGATAATACTGGAAGCATATCAAGAAAACAAAACAATCGGAGCGATATGTCTGGCTCCAATTATACTTTCAAAAGCAGGTATTCTGAATGGCAAGAAGGCGACTGTGTGGGATCACAGTTTTATAACGACCCTGGAGGAAGGAGGGGCAATTTATTCAAGTAAGGGAGTTGTTGTTGACAATAACATCATAACGTCTAACAGTCCTAAACATGCAAAAGAATTTGCTGACACAATTTTAGGATTATTACAAAATAATAAAGGTTAAATTTAAGGGTGATAAGAATGGCGAACAATTTTGATTTGAAAGATGTAAATATTAAACTGCTTGGACATTCTTCTGTTAAGCTTAAGGCAGGAAAACTTGTTATGTACATTGATCCCTACGATATTGAAGATAACGAAAAAGCAGATTTTGTTTTAATAACTCACGGACATTATGACCATTGTAGTATAAAAGATATTAAAGGACTGCTTAAAAACAACAGCGTGATTATCGCTACGCCTGACTGCAGTAGTCAAATATCTAAACTAAATAATTTAGAGCATATAAAGGTCGAGCTTGTAGAACCATACAAGAAAATGAATTTTGAAAAGTACAACCTCACTATTGAGACAATACCTGCATACAATATAAACAAGGAATTTCATAAGAGAATAAACAATTGGGTTGGTTATGTAATAGGACTGAATGGAATTAGGATATACCATGCTGGAGACACTGATTTTATTCCTGAAATGAAAGAACTAAAAGATATAGATGTAGCTTTTCTGCCTGTCGGGGGAACCTATACTATGAACAGTGATGAAGCTGCAAGAGCGGCAGAAGCGATAAGGCCAAAAATCGCGGTTCCAATGCATTATGGAAAAATTGTAGGAAATGAAGAAGATGCTCTTCATTTCAAAAAAATAGCATCTGAATTTTGTGAAGTTAAAGTGCTAATCTGAAAACATAAAATAAAAAACAAGAAGGATAAGTCTCTAAGCTGTCAATAGTACGATAAGATAACCAACCAAACAGCCAATTGTTAAGAAGGGCATTGCAGGATAAAACTTCTTCTCCTTGGAAGTGTACAATAGATAAGCCAGTGCGATTGTTGCTGTCAGAACAACAATAAATGCCTGTGTTAAAGCATAATATTTCAGGACTGTGCCTGCAAACAACAGGGGGAGAGCTATGTCTCCTCCTCCAAGTATTGCTGTGCTATACCCCTTATTTTTTATTCTTCTTTGCGGTTTTGAGACCTTACTCCCCTTCTTTCCGGTGTAATTTACTTTGACCTTACTTTGCTTTATCAATATCCTGTTTTTTGCATAGGGAATCATTATCCCTGCAAAATTATTCTGCGATGTCTGAAATTTCGCCAATGTTACCATATGCTTTATTTTATTAACGGCAAGATAATCATAAACTGAGATTAACAAGAGAAGGATTAAAGCAGAAGGAATATTAAAAACAGGAATCAACAATGCCGCAATTCCTGCATAAACAAGTGGTTCCGTAAGATTATGAATAAAAACATTCGGTTTGACTGTTTTTAAGAAACTTAAAATCAAAGCAAGAAGAATTGTCCATACCTTATTTAAAAAAGCAGCTAAAGATATTCCGATAGATAAGAATATCGCAACAAAATACCATGTCTTCCAAATGGCAACTGCTTTCATCTTTATGAGAAGCAGGAGCAGGATGGTCCCGATTATGATACCTATGAGAACATAAACAAAGGAGGTTGTCTCATTAACCTGAGGTCTTTCAACATAAGGTATTTCTTTCCATGAAACATTGGTCTTTCCTGCCGGAGTGACTGTCCTCTTAACAATATATTTATTTATCACTAAAAGGCCAAATAGTTGTGATATCAGAAATAATAGAAGTAATATGACAGTTATCTTCGGGGTGTGCTTCATAAACCAAAAGAGGCAAAACCTCTTTATAAAATTATTCATTTAAATTTAATGATTAAAAAAGTTTATAAAAGGGTAAACTCTTGATTATTGTAAAGAGGTGATAAAATGAGGACTGGGTTAGATGCTGCGCAGTTAAACGCAAGTTTTATGGCTACTTCTCTTCTTGGATTTGTGCTGTCTCTTGTATTTGTCCTTCCAGAGAGCCCAAGTTGGGGCATAGCGTTTTCATTGACATTCTTGATAATGTTTATTTCATCTGTAATTTCTATGGAAAAAGGACCTGTAGAACTCGCCAATGAATATGCTTCAAGAGAGAAGAGATTAAGGGAAGAGATAGAAAAGGAAGAAAAAACAAAGGGTATAGGTATATTAAATGTGTCCAAGATGAGAGAAAAAGAGTTAAGTAAGAGGAGAATCAAGCGTAAAAGCAGGAGTAATAGGAAGATAACAAACAAGAGGAGAAAAAAGAATAAGAAGAAAAGCAAAAAAAGGTAAGAAATACAATTAAAACAAGCAAAAAAGTATAAACATACAAATATAGAGAGGAATTAACTAAAATGTACGAGATTGTTATCGGCAGGAGTGATAATGACAGAAAGAAATATGGTCTATTGGGAACTGTATTCATTGGAAAAGAATATGTTAAAATGGGCCAAACAACATCTCTTTCAAATCCTGTTTTCTTGGATATCGCAAGAAGCCATGTTGTCTTTATCTGTGGAAAGCGTGGTTCTGGAAAATCATACACAATGGGAGTTATAGCAGAATCAATAGCAGATATGCCTGAGGAAGTTGCTTCAAACATTTCTATAGTTATGTTGGACACTATGGGAATATACTGGACTATGAAATACCCGAACAAGAAGGACGAAGAACTGTTAAAGGAATGGAATATAAAACCAAAAGGTCTCAATGTTAAGATTTACACTCCAAAGGGATTCTATAATGATTTTAAAGAAAAAGGAATACCGACTGACTTTGCTTTTTCAGTAAGACCTTCAGAATTAACACCTGTGGATTGGTGTAGAACCTTTGATATTGAGCCGGATTCTGAGGAGGGGGTTTTAATCTCAA
>CAYLQB010000039.1:0-8149 GCA_964385745.1 uncultured Methanosarcinales archaeon | reverse complement strand
TAAGAGTAATGCCTGACAGAATATAGGGAGTAATAAAGAGGATATAAAATAAGACAAACCATTTAGAAAAACACAAATTAAGGTGATTTTATGACAATCTTACAAACTGATGTTGACAAACTTATAAAATTAGTGGATGAAAAGGGAAGCATATCAATAAAAGAAGCAGCTAAGGAACTCAATGTCAGCAAATTATTAATTGAGGACTGGGCTAACTTTCTTGAGGAAGAAGGACTAATAAAAAGGGAGTACAAGCTTACAGACGAATTTTTAACAGCAAGAAAAGTTAATAAGGAAGAGATTAACAAGAAAGAGAAAGAACTCTCACTAAGGAAGGACACGCTAATTAAAAAAGCAGAGGATCTCTTATCAAAAACAAATATAAGGGAAAAGGAATTTTCTGGATTAAAAGAGGACTTCTTAGAGTTAAAAAAATACCTGGGAAAGAATATCGATAAGGTTCACAGGGCAATGGAAGAAATTGAGGAATACAACAAGCTTAAAAGACAGAGCGAAAAATCCCTTGAGAAGGAAAGGCGTGAATACGAACTAAAGATGAGGAGTGTGGAGAGAGTATTAAACGAAGAGGAGAAAAAGTATTCTGATGTTCTTAACAAAATCAAAGAAAAAGAGAATAGCTTAAAGAAAGAAAGTGGCGAGGTTGAAGAACTAAAAGGAAATGAAGATGAACTCCTAAAACGACTAAACCAAATAAGAGAAGCAACAGAAGAAACAAGAAAAAGAATCAATTACAATGACAAGAAGAGAGAGGCAGTTAAGGAAGAAATCAATTATCTGAAAAAAATCGCAGACAAAATAAGCGGGGATTTAATGATTAGGAAGAGCAGATTAGACAAATTAGTAGAGGAGAGCAGGAAAAAAGAAGAATACCTTGCAAAAAAACAGGAAGCACTCATACAAAACCTTGCTTCAGAATTCAAAAAAGGAGAAAGTGTAAATATTGGTATCTCTGAAAAACTCAAAAACTTCTTTAATAAGAAGAGAAAAATTGAGGAACTGCTAAAAAAAGGAGAAGGAGAAGAGGAAGAAGTTAAAAAAGAATTAATACAATTTATCAGAAAATTGAAAGCATTAAATTACTCAAAGAAAACACATCAGGAAGACATAAAGGAAGTTGCAAAGGTATACAACAATATTGAGAAGAAGAAAGGTCTATTCGACAGGTATCAGGAAGAAGTTAAGAAGCTATTGAAAGGTCTGGAAACAAAATCAAAATAAATCATTATTATTTAATCAGCAATTCATTTTTGTTCCGCTGATTGTAGTTCAAGCAAAAAAAGAGGTGATTATCTGGTGTCAAGCAGATTAAACGCTAAAAAAAGAACTGAGAAAAAATCAGCAGGCAAGAGGAGCAGAAGCGAAACGGGTAAGAAAAATAAAGTTAAAGACGCAAAAGATATCAATAACAAAACAAAGAAAAACAGCGATAACGAAAGGGTCTTATCAACTTATAATTTTATATCAAACAAAATACCGATAAGAATAAACATTAAACAAAAGAGTTCTGATTATGTTCCACACTATGAAGTTGTCCTGTTAACCATAAGTAAAACAACACAGCTTATTCTTGAAAAGATAAGAGAAGAACTGATAAGAAGGGTTGACCTCGGTATAGTCGATATTACTGATGTTAAAAAAGCAAAGGTTATAGAAGATAAATTTAAGGAGGCAATCAAACTTCTTGTTCAGGATTATTTTCCAGAAGCAAATGAGAATGTCCAGGAACACCTAACCGCTTATCTTATAGAGAGAAGCTTAGGCCTCGGAAGCCTGGAAATATTAATGAATGACAACCAGTTGGAAGAGATAGTTGTCAATTCAGCAGAAGAGCCAGTGTGGGTCTATCACAGGAAATATGGATGGTTAAAAACAAATATAAGAATAGACAGTGAAGAAAAGATAAGACACTATTCTACAATTATGGCCAGAAGGATTGGAAGGCAGATAACAATGCTGAATCCTCTCCTGGATGCCAACTTAAGCAATGGAGACAGGGTCAATGCAACACTCATGCCTATCTCATCAAGGGGCAACACGATAACACTTAGAAAATTCGCAGCTGTTCCATGGACTATAACAAGGTTGATGGAGCATAACACAATAAGCCCAAGCTCTGCATCTTTAATATGGCTGGCTGTTCAGTATGAGCTTTCAATACTAATTGCAGGAGGAACTGCATCTGGAAAAACATCAACGCTTAACGCAATAGCAAATTTCTTCCCACCGAATCATAGGATAATAAGCATAGAGGACACAAGGGAAATAAGATTGCCAAGTTTTCTCCATTGGGTTCCTATGATAACAAGGCAGCCAAACACAGAGGGGAAGGGCGAGATTTCAATGCTTGACCTCTTAGTTAACTCGTTAAGGATGAGACCTGACAGGATAATAGTTGGAGAAATAAGACGACAGAGGGAGGCAGAGGTCTTGTTTGAGGCAATCCATACAGGACACAGTGTCTATGCAACTGTTCACGCAAATAACGCGAACGAAACAATAACCAGATTGACAAGCCCCCCGATAAATGTTCCCAAAGCAATGATCCCTGCTATCTCATTAGTAGTAGTGCAGTGGCGTAATAGAAGAACAGGAATAAGAAGAACATTCCAAATAGCTGAGATAATGCCGGATGCCAATCCAAACATCCTGTTGCAGTTTGATATGAAAAATGATACTATGAACAGGATAAACAAATCAGTTGCATTATTTGACACACTTCAACTTTACACCGGCTTTGACCAAAGAGACATTAGCAGGGACTTAGCTGAAAAAGAACTCGTATTGAAATGGCTTTTAAAGAATAAAGTAGAAGATGTTGATAATGTCGGCAGGGTTATGGCTGAATATTATACAAATAAGGAAAAGATTATGAGCATAATCAACAAGAACAAATCCTTCGCAGGCAGTTATCTGGAGAATATAGAGAAGAGCAACAAATAAATTTACTCTATATCAACCTACTTTAAAAATCAAATATAATCTATCATTATAAGAGTGATATTTATGATTATTGAAGCAATCTTATCAAACTATCCCGGACTTAAAATAAAACTTCTTCAAGCAGGAATAAAAAAGAGACCTTATGATTTTGTAAAACAGAACTTAACACTTTCAACATACACTTCTATCGCATTCTTCCTCATATTACTATCTGTCACAAAATCATTTGAGATAAAGACATCTGTATTAATGTACATACCAATAGTAATACTGCTATTTCTGTTGAGTTTCTATTATTTTATGAAAATGCCAGACGCCTTAATGAAGAGGCAGGAGCATGAAATAGGAAAAGAAATTGTCTTTGCAGGTAGATTCTTAATCATTGAGCTGGAATCAGGTGTCCCTATGTATAACGCATTAATCAATGTTGCTAAAAATTTTACAGTCATAGGCAAATACTTTAAGGAATTAATAAACAAGATAAATATGGGAACAACGATGGAAGAGGCAATCACAGAGGTGATTGAAACAACCCCCTCAAACAATTTTAGAAAATTACTCTGGCAGATTCTCAACTCATTAAAAACAGGAGCAGACATTTCAACATCATTAAACAGCGTAGTAGACCAAATCACAAGGGAGCAGATGATTGAGATAAAAGAATATGGAAGGAAATTAAATCCTCTAGCGATGTTCTACATGATGATAGCAGTAATCGTTCCTACATTAGGCACAGCACTGCTGCTGGTATTAGCAACTTTCTTAGGATTAAATCTCTCATTAACAGCATTAATATCATTAGTATTTTTCCTGGGCTTCATCCAGTTTATGTTTTTAGCAATAATAAAATCATCAAGACCTGCTGTTGAGCTATAACAATAAATCAAAATAATCTGTGAAAGATAAAATGAGCAGAAGAAAAGAAAGGACAAGGGAAAAAAAAGGAAAAGAACAAGGTAAATACATGAAGAAAAAGAAACTGAGAGCGAAAAAGATAAACAGATTAATCGCTGAGAAAGGAGAAAACAAGAGGAAAAGCATATTCAACGAGATAGAAAGTCAAAAGGGAATTTTCTCAAAGAAAAAAACAAATCCCCTAACTACTGAAAAGGAA
This sequence comes from uncultured Methanosarcinales archaeon, assembly GCA_964385745.1. Classification (GTDB taxonomy): domain Archaea; phylum Nanobdellota; class Nanobdellia; order Woesearchaeales; family WAPY01; genus CAYLQB01. The sequence continues at coordinate 4,074 of CAYLQB010000039.1, read as the reverse complement.
AACAAGAAGAGAGAAGAAAAGGAAATTAGAAAAGTTATAGGTAACATCAACAATGAGGAAAACAAAAAGAGAAGAATCTCTTTGTTAAAATTCTATCTTAAAAGAACAAATATAGAAATACCTCCTATGAGGATTAAGAGGAGGATATTCTTCATAAATTTAATTGTGACAGCATTTTTATCAATATTATTGCTCATCCAGTTAATAAGAATACACTCAACTGTATGGAACGCATTATTACTGACAGTTGTTCTATGGACAGTCGGTTTTGCAATGATTCTGATAATAATCTGGTTGGGCTTCTTCTTCTACCTTGATATGCTGATGTACAATAGAAAAGTGAAAGTTGAGAGTGTTCTGTCCGACTTCTTACAATTAACATCTGCAAATGTCAGAGCAGGAATGCCAATTGACAGGGCTTTATGGTACGCAGTCAGACCAAGATTTGGAATATTAGCCAAAGAGATAGAAGAAGTCGCAAAAGAGACAATGACTGGAGAACCGCTTGAAAAGGCGCTGAGAGAATTCTCTGAAAAGTATGACTCAAAACTGCTCAAGGACTCAATCACACTGCTCGTTGAGGGCTTAGATGCAGGAGGAGAAGTGGGTGATTTGTTGAACAGAATATCCAAAAACATTCAGGAGACACAAATTTTGAGAAAGGAGATGGCAGCAAATGTAATGACTTATGTGATATTTATTTCATTCGCAACACTATTTGCAGCCCCATTTTTAATGGGATTATCATACCAATTATTAACAGTCATAAACAAGATAAGTTCACAACTTGCAACAACAGGAATACCAAAATCAGGAATGTTTAACTTTGGGTTTGCAGAGGGTGGCGGGATAAAACCAGTTGATTTTAAGATATTTGCAATAAGCATGTTGGGGGTAACATCAGCATTCTCATCCATGATTATAACAACCATACAGAAGGGCAATATAAAATCAGGCATAAAGAACATTCCTGTATTCATAATAATAAGTATTGCGTTGTTCCTTATGCTGGCAGGAGCATTGGGCAGTTTATTTGGCTCTATAATTTAAGTCCAACAAAGCATCAGAGAATAGACAGAATAGGGATGTAAAATAATTTAAAATAGCCAGTATAAAAATCAAGGGCTCTAAATTCATTGAGAGTTCAATTCTCCAAACAGTCCCCAAACAGGAATTTTAAATCTTCACTTTAAGATGTATTCTTCTTAGAGGATTAGTTTAGAACACCAAGTAATTCAGAATACCAAGCATTACAATTAAAGAAGTATTTGTAAATAATTAAAAGAAAAAAAGAAAAAAATATTTAGTTTTTCACTTACTCAGAGGCTGGTGCTTCTACATTAATGTTAGTGAAGTCAGTTCCACTAACAATAACTTCTTTACCCTGCAATTTGTCTGCATAGTCGTCGTAATTGGCTAAGACCTTTGCAGCTCTCCTTGTGTCATCTGCAGCGTAACCAGCAACTAACAATGCAACATTTCCATTGTCCTGCTCGAACAATTTAATCATTGCCTTACCTTGTTCAAAGCCCTGTGTGCAATCTGTTGGGTTGCCGAATAATGTTGCAGCAACTGAGTTTACACATGGACCACCGACAACGATTAAGTTCTGGGCTGTTACATCAGATATCTGGTCATCAAACACAGTGACATCAGGGTTAATCTTTACAACCTCTTCGTATGTATTGGCTCCGCTCTGTTTCTTAACCGCACTCAATGGTGATACATAAACGCTGTAAGTCACTTCTTCCTTAGGCACATAGAATGTTGCAACTGGGTTGTCTCCTCCAGTATACTCCATATATGTTCCGAAAGGAGTCAATGCTTCATAGTCATAGTTTGAACCACCGACCTGGACAGCTCCACTCCAAGCTTCTCCTGTAGATAGAGTGTAAGTTGGTGTTGAAGTTATGTATACGTCATTTCCAGATCTTCCTTCACTGTAAGCTATTGGTATAGTTAATGTACCGTAATCTGTTGGTGTTCCTCCTGTATAAGTTGTCTTCTCTGTTATTACAACTGATGTGTTACTGAGAGCAATACTGTTGTCATCATTTGTGTATATTGTACTCACAAAGTTATATGCTGTGACATCATCGTCATCCGTAAAGAATTCCACATATCCATCTGAGGTTCCTGAACCAGTAACCCTAAAGTAATATGTGTTTCCGTCGTAAACCATTGTTCCCTTTCCAGTTGTCTTGTCAAAGCTCCAGTCACTTGTTGTTCCATCATCAGCAATATCCTTAACAGTTATTTTCTGTGTGGATGAACTATTCCTCACAGCACTTAACCTGAATATATGCTGATACTCATCGGTTCCCAGGATGAAATACTCGTCCTTGCTAACATTGTTTCCAGATGCTTCCAGTTTGTAGTCACCAACCATCAAATGGGTCTGATTTGTAGCATTTCCCTTAACAAATTCTGTTGAGTAATGTTGTCCATCCTTATTAGTAAACTCAATGGACATCTTATCTTCAGAACTTGACCAGACCTTAACTGTTGATTTTGTATCTGCCTTCAACTCAACCTCTGGACCGAGGAATGAGTACTTAAATGCACCGAATACTGGCTCATCAAGCTCATCACCGGCTTTTAAGTATTCAACAGATGGGTCCTGATTCGCAGGTGTGTAAGTCACTTTTATGTCAGAAACCTTTCCGCCAGAGCTTGAGAATGTTGCTTCTGTTCCATCAATGTAATCTGATGAAGAAACTCCTTTAGCAACTGAATCTCCACTTGACAAAACAATCTTCTGACTGCCGATGAACAATCTTACACCACCGCCTCCAACTGGCTGGTCATATGCGTATACATCTTTCACATAAACTCTTTGACCACCAATGGTATAGGTGTGCGCTGCTTCAACTGTCTTTGTCTCTCCGTTAACCTTTATTGTTCCCTTTGTTCCTGATGTTGATACACCAATAACCTGAACTGCGACATCTGTTCCGCCAACACTGACTGTTGTTTCCGGGTCTCCAGCATTGAATGTCTGGTCCAAAGCTGCACTGTACAGAGTTAACATTGAATCGCTAACTTCTCCACTTGTGTCAGAGATGGTATATTCGTTACCGAACAACTTTATTGTCTGTCCCTTTAGCATTGATAAATTCACTGCTGTTGGGAACTGAATGTCAACTTCGTATGTTGGTGTTCCTGTCTTTGTGTCTAAGTATAGGGTTGGCTCATTTACATCTGATATTGGTCTACCAAACACAACCTTAGAGTCCATCACTTTAATCTTTGAAAGCACATCATAAGAAGTGCCGTCTGTGTCAGTGACTGTTGTCTTACCAAGTAAGATTGGTAGGTCTGCATCTGTCAATGTTCCCTTAACTGTTGACATGTCTTCTCCATATGTCAGCTTATTAGAGCTTGTCTCTATCTTTACTCCACTATCCATAACTGTCTCTGTCGTTCCTGATGTTGTCTTTTCAACCACATTGGCTGCCTGTAATGACATTCCAATGTCTGTAGCTCCAATAACATCAGCTGCTTTTGCGTTTCTGCCAACAACTAAGTAGCCACTGAACTGTCCATTCTGGACGAATGGTGCCGGGTAATTACTCAAATCAAGCGCCATGGCTCCCATCAATGTTGCTCCTAACATAGCGGCTCCAGCTCCTAAAGCTACAACCTTCCTAACAATTCCTCTCATTTCAAAACCTCCTTATTTTTTTATTTTGGTCTTCAAACTAACTTAACTCAGAATTCCGCAATTAATGGAAAGCATGGTTCTATTTATAAAGATTTCCAATCACTTTAAAGTAATGATTTAAAAATTGGTATCACATATAAATATACTGCTATACTTTAAAGTTTAGGAATTGCTTCTTTAACTATAGCACCCCCCTTCTTTACTCGATGAGTGAGTATAAATGCGGGGGCTGGGAATTCCGACAGCTTTTCTCATTTTAGAGGAAAAAGCTCAAAACACTACGACACCTACTCTCTCTGAGGAACTCGCCCAACGGAAAGAGTTCCGCATTTTTCCCAGGTTTTTGCCGTCAGGGAAAAAGCTGTTTCGGACCCAGGTAGGCACTAAGCCACATGGTCCTAAGCCATGCC
>CAYLQB010000038.1:5312-8227 GCA_964385745.1 uncultured Methanosarcinales archaeon | reverse complement strand
TTTATTAACAACCTCCTCATTAAATCTTCTCTCAAATTCTTCTCTTGTTACAATTCTATCTGGATTACTTGTTAAATCTAACCCGCCTTTGTCTCCCTCAGGTGCCTTTACTAAACCATCTAAAGCCATTTTCTCACCTCACAATTTAAATTACAACTTATTTTTCTCTATCTTACTTCATCATATAAAATCATATTTTATATTTAAATCTTTTGTCTGCAGGTATTGAACAGCAATTTACAGGGTAATATGAATAAGGTAAACAATAGAATGCAAATAACAGGAGACACAATCCAATTACAGAAACAAGAAAAAATAAAAAAACATATTAAGATTTAATTTAGAATGAGATAATCGTCAAGAAACTGTTTGACCCTGTGTTCAGTATCCTCTAATTTACCGTCTGTGCTTAGAAGAATATACTTTGTTCCAACTCCTACTTCTTTTCCCTTCTTCTCCAGAAAATCCTTTAAAGTCATGCTCTTACCATTGATAGAAAGAGACCTCTCGCCTGTGTAAATTTTCCTTAATTCTGTCTGAAACTTCAACTTTTCGTATATTGCATTATCTTTCTTTTCTCTCTTATTCAACCTTTGCATAGCAGTTTTAGCATCAACATCTGCGATTAATATAAAATCAGGTATGTAGTTGAGAGCTATCCTATTGCCTTGAAGTTTCAGAACATCATCAACACCAAACCTTGGATTCTCACCAGACATTTCAGAGTAAAGTGGCTGAAATGCAATCGAAGATGTGAAGCCCCTCTCTGCTATAATAAAATCAAAATAATCCAATGCCTTCTTTATCAGTAATCTCTTATACAAAATTTCTCTTTGGAGTGCAAAAGCCATTGCCTGACTCTCAACAGGATATTTTCTATCAGAAGCAACAAATATCTCTTTTCTTAAATCATGACCAACACCAACATCGCTCGGCTCCATGAAAATCAAAGTCCTATATCCTCTTATATTACCCTTATCATAAATATCACTAAACTCCGGAAAATAATCTCTGGAATCATCTTTTCTGCCTATTGTCCTAATATCATAAGGAGAAAAATTTCTTTCTTTTAACAAGTTCTCCAGATAATTAACTATAAAGCCCTTACCAGAACCGTCCAGGCCATCGACCATAAGGAATTTTGCTTTCCTCCTCCTATTTTCGTTAATGATTTTTTTGTGGGTATCGTACATGTTACTTTAATCAAAAGGTAAGCATATTAATATTGTTTTCCGTAGTAAAAAATTTATTTGCAAAAATCCAAGTGCAAATCTCTAATTACAAAAGGGTATTTGCAAAAGAATAAATAAAAAAGGATATAATACAGATAATAGGAAGAGATGTAAAATAATGAAATATGTTATATAAGTCCGGTATAATCCTTAAAAATAACATTAAAAAGCGTAACCTTTTTAAAGATATCATATATCACCCGGTTTGGGTTTAGTGGTTCTTAGCGATAAGTCAATAAGTTGAATGACTCAACTTTGTTAGTTTAAGGAGGATGAAATATGAAAGAAAAGAAAGTTTCAGTTGAGGACGCTCCTACTCAAGAATTAATAGAAAGGGTGGCTGAGAAATTAAAGAAAATAGAAGCTATAAAACCGCCTGAATGGGCAAAATTCGCAAAAACAGGAGTTCACAAGGAAAGACCGCCTGTGAAGGATGATTGGTGGTATACGAGGGCGAGTGCTATTTTAAGGTCAGTATACAAACTCGGTCCTGTAGGTGTCTCAAAACTTAGAATTAAATACGGGGGCATAAAAAACAGGGGCTTTGCCTCAGAACATTTTTATAAGGGCTCTGGAAGCATCATAAGAAAGATATTACAGCAGTTAGAGAAATCAGAGCTTATAAAGCAGGAAACGAAGGGAGTTCACAAGGGAAAAGTCCTGACAAAGAAGGGTCTTGAATTATTAAGAAAAGAAGCCGGAGAGCTAAAAAAATGAACCTTAATCCTGACCCAAACACAAACATTAATTATGGAAATATTAACAAGGAACTTGAGGCAGAAGCACAGCTTCAACAGCAGATAAATAAATTAGAGAGCATTGTCAAACAAAAACTTACAAGGGAAGCATTGTCAAGATTCGGAAATGTGAAAGCAGCTCATCCTGAGCTTGCTTTAAATCTTGTTATTGTCCTGGCAAACCTTATACAACAGGGGAGAATTAAAGAGCAGATTACAGATTCACAGTTAAAGGATATGTTGAGACAGTTAAGCTCTCAAAAGAAAGATTTTAACATCATAAGAAAATGAGGTCTTTGAAATGAGCAGTAATAAATTATTAAGCGAGAAAAAAGTGCTTTCAAAGGAAATGAAGCATACAAGATGGGCTCCATTCTGGATAGTCCTTAAAAAGTTTAAAAGGGGAAGAAGAATTCATCCTTCGAGATTCACAGCTATAAAGAGAAGCTGGCATAGAACAAAAATAAAGGATTAAATAAGCAAATAAATAGGGTGAAATTATGGTTATCGAAAGAACTTACAACATACCTTTAAGGAAGGAATGGTTGAAAACACCGAAGTACAAGAGAGCAAAGAAGGCAGTTACTGCAGTAAAGCAATTTCTATCAAAACATCTTCATCAGGAAGATATGAGCAAAATAAAACTCGGGGAACATCTTAATTTAGAAGCATGGAAGCACGGAATGAAGAATCCTCCCCATCATGTTAAAGTGAATGTTAAGAAGACCAATGACGGGCTTGTCCTTGCAGAACTGTTCGGCTATGAAATAAAGCTTAATGAGAAGTCAGCCAAAGAAGAGAAGAAAAAAACAGCAGAAAAGAAGAGCAAAGAAACAGAGAAAGAAAAGAAAACAGTGAAGAAGGAAGAAAGCAAAACAAATGAAGCAGAGAACAAAGAGTTAGAAAAAACAGTTGAGAATTTAGAGATTAAAAAACCAGAGCAAAA
>CAYLQB010000038.1:0-5212 GCA_964385745.1 uncultured Methanosarcinales archaeon | reverse complement strand
CAAAATCTTAAGTTCATCCAATAAATAATAATTGCCCAACCACTTTAAGATACTCTTTAAGGATTTCCCATTAATTTTAAGATCTGTCACACCATGCAAACTTTCAGAACCCTTCTTTATTTTAAGAGCATAAAGAGCATGGTTATAGACAATTTCTCCAAGAAGGGTGTATGTTCTCCTTAAAGAGTCCTCTTTATCATCCCCTGCATTAATGAGCTGATTTATTCTATGAACGAGAATATTCTGGGCCCTCTCATATACTGCCTTTCTATCCAGATAAATGATGTTAATTCTCTTATCATTAATACCTTCAAAATGGTTAATTAATTTGTTTTTGATTACTCCGTAAACACCGAGCAAATCCACAACAACAGGTGCGTAACAGTCCTCGACAATACTCTCTTTGAAATTCTCCTTCTCTTTATCCTTATCTATTAGTTTCGTTAAAGTATTATATGATTCCTTAGCACCATTAAATGCCTCAAGAAAGTTCCTGTGATTATTGTTTATGTGCGTATTGAGTTTATCTGTTAAGTCATCCAGGGATTTATCTAAATTACTCTTTTGGACATACTCAAACTCAAATATCAATGAATCAAAGCGAAATCTCTTTTTATGCATTATTATCCTGTTGTACATTGTTTATTAAACCCCTAAAATGCGAATATTCTTTTTGAATAGAAGCGCTCATTTATAAATGTTATTATTTAGAAGTAACTAAAAGGTAAGAACGGTAATCTTTGATAGGGCGAGCACATACCTTATGCAACAATTTTGAATAGGTTTTTAAATAGATTTTAGTTACCATAACAACATGGACAATAACATAAACAATAATACAGACGACGATAAAGAGGAAGACACACTGCTTCCCTTTGAGAAGATTAACAGAACAATTTTAGTTAGAAAACATGCTGAAACAGATAAGAAATTCGGTTGCAGGCCGGATGAGAGAGCAACAGAGAAGATTATTCATTATGGTATTATTAATTTAGATAAGCCAGCAGGGCCAACATCACACCAGACAACTGCTTATCTGAGAGATGTATTAAGATTGAGAAAAGCAGGACATTCTGGAACTCTCGACCCAAAAGTTACTGGTGTTCTCCCCATCGGTTTAGACAGAGCAACAAAGGTAATGCACTTACTGTTAACAGCCGGGAAAGAATATGTTGCGATAATGCATATACACAAAGAGTTAAGTTATGAAGAAATCGAATCTGGCTTAAAAAGTTTCCTGGGAACAATAACACAACTGCCTCCTGTTAAGTCCGCAGTTAAGAGGAGATACAGGAAGAGAAAGGTTTATTACATTAAAATCTTAGAAGTTGATGGAAGAGATGTTTTGTTTAAGGTTGGGGTTGAGGCAGGAACATACATAAGAAAATTAATACATGATTTTGGAGTTAAAACAAAGGCAGGAGCAAATATGACTTCATTGAGAAGAACAAAGGTTGGCCCTCTGAAAGAAGACACTTCCTTCACACTTCAAGATGTAAAGGATGCATTCTACTATTACACTCAAGAAAACAATGATTCTTTTATTAGAAAGATTATACAACCGGTTGAGAACGCTGTCTCTCATCTGCCAAAGGTCTGGATTTTAGATAGTGCTGTTGATACATTATGCCATGGAGCAAACCTCAATGTCCCGGGTATAGCAAAGGTAACTTCAAAGATAAATAAGAATGATTTAGTTGCAGTTATGAGCATGAAGAATGAATTGATATGCTACGGAACAGCCATGTTAAGCTCAAAAGAAATGCTTGGCAAAAAGGGCTTTGCAGTCAAAACAGAGAAGGTCTTTATGGAGCCAGGTACTTATCCTAAGAGACCTCAGAAAGAATAAAACAAAAGAAAAAAGTTAAATAGAAGTAATCTTTCGATAATTTCATGGACATATCAGTAGTATTTCCTTTTCATCGGACAAGGGATAAAAGAGTTGAAACGATTAAAGAATTAAATGTTCTTGAATATCAGTCAGAAGCATCACTCAGGATGCTAAACCAACTGCTCAACACATTTCAAGAAATGTATCACTCAGGCAAGGTAGAGAGATACTTAAACAAAGATAAAACAGGAAGGGAATTTACAAATAAACTTTTACCTCTTATTAAAAAGATAAATGATTTCTTGATATACCGTTCCAGGAGATTAATCAAACTAACCAATGGAATTAACAAAAGATATGCTCTTATAAGAAAAGAAATGGGTCAGAACCAGGAGAGATTGCTCAAACCCCATTTTGACGCAATCGACATAAGAATGGTAAACATAGTTAAATGGCGGTCCAACCTTACAGAAGATTACTCTATTTTAACGCGTTCTGGATTAAATAAAAGATTATATGAGCATATCATGGAGGATTTATTTAATATTCATGAGGACCTAAACTCGCTAAAAGAAGAAATTACCAGATGTATTTACCTGCTCAAAGTTAAAGAGAACAACAGGAGGTGAGATTATGGATGATTGTTTATTCTGTAAAATAGCAAATCATGAGGTTAAAAGTTACAAGGTGTATGAAACAAAGGAGTTCTTGGCTTTTATGGATATATTCCCACCAACTTTCAATGGTAAGATAACAATGCCCACTGTTTTGGTTATTCCAAAAGAGCATTACGACAGTAATGCTTTTGAAGATGTTCCAGAGAAAGTTTATTTGAAATCTCTGAAAATAGCAAGGAAGGTTGCCCGGGCTATGCAGTTGGCTCTCAATCCAATGAGGGTCTGCCTTATGATTGAAGGAACAGAGATAAATCATTTTCACATAAAACTCTATGCAATATACAGAGAGTCCTACCCTGATTATTTGAGCTCTATGAAAGGACCGAACAACGAAGCAACTCAGGCAGATAAGAAGTGGTTAAGGGAAACAGCAAAAAAGATAAGGGAAGCGTTGAAAGAATTGAGGAAGAAAAAAGAAATCTAAATATGGAAATTTAAACATGAAAAACAATAAAGATATTATTACTGAGGCAAAACTTGAAAAGTATTTTAACATAACTGGTGAGGCGATAAAGGAAGCAGAGGAAAGCAACAACAGAACCAACCTTGTAGCTGAGAGGACTGATTTCCTGGATATGATAAAGAGATATTACTCTGATGCAGATTACTTCTACAAGAAGAACGACTTTGTAAATGCATTTGCTGCTTTAAACTACGCTCATGGCTGGTTGGATGCAGGAGCTCGTTTGGGTTTGTTTGATGTTCACAATTCAAGATTATTTACTGTTGATTGAGCAGCGATTATTAAGATGGTAGAAGATTTAACTCTTATCACTAAAATATAATTTTTTATTCATGAAGGGAATCAAGGCAATAATCAAACCAGAAACATAAAACTGTTTCCTGTTCATTACATTCTTAGTAAAGAATCCAACAGCACCGCCCTTTTGTTTGCTATTATGCTCTCCTGTTAATTTATCTGTCACATCACCGAGTTCAACCCCTCTTATGAGTTGCTCAACAATACTTTCTGGAAGTTCAAAACCTGAGGATATTCCAAATCCGGCCTTCCCTTCACTGTTAAGAATACATATGACTCCTAAATTAAACCATTTACTGTGAAATTTTATTATGCCACTCTCTATTCCAACAAAAAAATCAGCTTTGAGATTTTTCTCTTCATTTAATCTTTTAAGTTCTAGAGCCCTGTTCTCTGCTCCTTCAAATGTCTCATTGCTCACAGGTTGGTCAGGCACTCCTGACTTGACTTTGATACCCTTAACTTCCAAATTATCAAAATAGTTGGAGAATGCTTCCCTTGTTGCTTCGATTTTCACAGGATTCTCAGAACCAACCAATACTTTCATAGAATTTGGGGATTTCATTTATTTTAAATATTTTTCTCAGAACATCTAAGCTCTCTTCAACTTAACGCTCAAATTTACTCTGTTAAATTCATTGAAGCAGTTCATAAAGTACAAGGCAACAACTTGAATAAGAATGGAAACTGTAACAAATCCAACTGCATATTTTGACATTACATCAACAAAAGCCACTGGAAAGAGAGATGAAAAAATTCCCAATCCGACAGCAGCACCGCAGACAGGCGCACCAAACCCGCAGACCTGCATAGCAGCCAAACCAACTGCAGTAGCAATAATTCCAACTAATGAACTTGTGTATGTTTTTGCAATGATTATCCTTTCTTTAATATTCCTAACCATACAAGAAATAGTTAAAAAGAAAGAAATCATAAATACAACAGCCAGAAGAGTATAAATACCATAAAATACTTTCTTAGGTATCAAGAAATAACTTAATATTAGGGAGAGTATAAAAACACCCAAACAATACTTGCTTTTGAAGATATGAAACAAATACTTCATCTCCAGCAAGACATCAAATATCATATTTAAATCTTTTTGTTTAAGAGATTAAATATAAATTAATTGTGAAGACATGGACTTAACCCCTAATTTTAATAGAATAGAAAGATTTAAAAATAATTCTTATTTAATAAGACCTATGGAAAGTTTCAAACAAGTAAATAAATATAGTTTGTTATTCTTTTCTATTCTACTTTTGGCCTTACTCTTAATACCTCATGTTAAAGCAAGCAGTTACCCCAGTTTTGGACAATTCTATGGCAACAGTTTTAATTCAATTTGGAGAGCAATTGAAGATATATTTTCATTGAAATGGCTTAAAGGACCTGGAGCTTATGTAACCTTCACAAGATTCCTTGCCTTTCTCTTAATCCTTATAGTATATGAAGAATTATTCAAGCATCTCGGAAGCAGATCCCCGATAAAGGGAAATGCAGCATTAGTTATTTCAATAATTCTTGCTTTAATAACTATTATATTTATCCCTGCAGGTATGCTTGCAGAGTTTGGCGCCCAGTTCGGTTTCATAGGGATGATAATACTATGGCTGCCCCTTCTGGGAATTCTGACATGGATTACATTCTTCGCACATCTTACTTCATTGGGTATTTCAAAAGGCGTGGAAGATATCGTAAAAGGAATCATGGAGATAATACTCGGGTTGTTAATAATATATCTTTCAGCAGCGGGAGTTTATTCAGCTGCATTCTGGGAGACATACACAACAAATTATATGCCTTTAATAATTCCATTTATATTTATCCCTTTAAAGAGGAGGAAGAATAATGATTAATTATGGTGGAGGAGCAACATTTGCATTTGGATTTGTACTTAATCTTGTAGGCCTTGGTATCATGGCTGATGGAATAAGGAGAATT
>CAYLQB010000037.1:5206-8756 GCA_964385745.1 uncultured Methanosarcinales archaeon | reverse complement strand
AGTATGTTTGCCCGCCCTGGAAGAACCAGTCAACATCTGCTTTCTTCTGAACATAAACCTTGTCACCAATACACATTTGATCCCCATCATGGATTATATTCCCATCCTGATCAACGAAAAACATCCCCCATTTTGTGGTAACATCTGCTTCAACTGTTTCCTCAGGCCCTTTAAAAACAACTTTTTCTGCTGAAACATTAAGAGCAAAGAATAAAGAAGTGATAAGGAGGAGAGAAATAAAGATAAGTATAAAATATATAACCTTCCATTTTCCTCCGCTCATTGATTTTTTCATTTTAAACAAACACCTTTTGCTTATTATACTCTTATTATACTCCAATGCATTTCAGGCAGGGATATAAACCCCTAAATTATCTTTCCAACACAGTTTAACACTTCCAACATAACTAAAACTTACCAATACCACTATGTACTACTAATATTATTGAGTATGCAATAAAATACTTTGAGTTACTTTCTATTTATAAACTTCTTTTTTAATTTAATAATTGCCAAGGTAAGTATTAAAATAATCAAAAGCCACATTAAAACATAAGTTATGAATATAACAAGCCCCTCTTTCCTTACCTCGGATTCCTGCCTACTTAAGGCGTTAACTTCTTTTTTAACTGTTTGATTCTTATACACTGCAGTTATAATGTAATTGTCGGGCTTTAAATTGAGCTTGAGCCATTTCTCATCTGCAAAAAAAGTGTTCGCATAAACGATATTGCCTTCATCATTCTTAACAACTACACTAATCCTTGATTTTTTTCTACATATATTATCCTCTGTCTTTAAATTAATCCTCAGATTCTGACTTTTCTCATCGTAATAAGCAGCCATCTCCAATTCTGTGTTATTTGTCTCAAAATCTTCACAATTATAATCAAGAAGTTCTACATCATCAATAGCATTAACAGCGGATTGTTTATTTATTAATTCAACCCTTAACTCTGCGTTTTTTATATCCTGTCTGGCTATAAAACCTGTCTCAACTGCCTCAAACAGAGGAGTGACAACAACAGGGGTTTCCTTAAAAAATATAACTTTATTATCAGATAAGAGAGTAATCCTCACTACCTCCTTATTTTTAAATGAGGTCGCCAAATCCTCTAACATACCTGTATAACTCTGACCTTCAGATAAAGAACTGGATAGCAAAGCAGATGTCGTTGTTGGATTCCCAAAGCCAACACCAATCATTACCCTGTCATTCTTTTTGATTGGAAAATGGTTCAGGGTCTGGAACAATATCCTCCCCTGTAAACCGTGCACAGGTATTTTTATTATGAGGGACTCATTCGGCTGTCCAGGATATTTTGACTCAAGATGTAAGTCCAGGACATAAAGTCCTGATTTCAAACTTCCAAGATTCATATCAAAATATTGAGTTCCCTGTCCAAGAGATATATGCTTCATTCCAGAATGGGATTTACAGAAGATTATTCTTTTATACAAAGTAGGATAATTCTGGTAATTAATGACGCCATTCTTAACGAAGTCCTCCAACCTTATCCCTTTCTCTTTTGAATCAAGATAAAGATTATATTTTATAATGACTTCTTTATTACTCCCAAAATTCTCAACTGGAACTCTAATTTTAATATCAGATGTATTATCAAATTCAGGTATAAATGTTGCAGGATTATATGTGATGTTATTTATAGTTATGTTGTAAACACCAAACCTGGTATAATCCCTCTGCGTATTATTCTTATCAATAACACTAAAATAAATCTTCGCACCCTCTAACCCCTGAACTTCAGAATGACCTCCTATATCAAAGCTTGCCATCTGCGAAGTGAGAGCTATATAATACTTTCCTGCAGGAGTATTTTTAGGCAGAGTCCATTCGAAAGAGTAATGTTTAGTATAATAAGGCAGCAAGCTAACATTAAACTTGCTCAAAAAAAATCTTGCGATAGTATGATAAATGGGATAATCACCGTGCTCATCGCTTGCGATATAAAAGACCTGAACCTCAACACTGGCATTTGTCATAGGCCTTGTAACCTTGGATGTATCAACACTTAAGTCAAAATCCCCCCTGATTGTATCACCTGGTGAATACCTTATTTTTTCAATGTAAAAATTATTAAACTTTGTTGCAAACGAATCATGGTATTTTTGATAATCAACATAACCAGTTGCTCTTACCTGCATAGAATTTAATAAGATAGAGAGTATAAGAAGAGAGAAATAAATGATTAGCATTAAATTTGAATTCTTCCTGCTCCTGTTCCTTAATTTATTTAAATTTTCCATTTTTATTGAGCTCTCCCCAACTCCTTATTTAAGGTTAAAACACCCTCTTCATTCATAACTTTAAAATGTATCTCTTTAAGTTTAACTTTTTTGCCATTAAGTTCAGTGATGTTATGATTAAAATAATTCCTTATAAAAGAACCAAATAAAATCTCGAACTCATCATCATTTTGATCCATAAACATAGTCCACTCTGCATATTCAGAACATCTCTGCCTCTCGGCAGCAGGTTGAAAAGTTAGTAATTCTCCATCTAAACGCCTGTCAAATACAGACAAAAGATTAAATGTTGGGCAGAACATTATAACAATCGGTGTCTTGTTAATAATATCATTTGTAACCTGACTAAAATAGAGATAATTTTTTGCTATAGCACCAATATTATAGTATTTAAACTCATTTAAATTCTCATATGGAAAAACAACTACATACATATCATAAAGTAAATGGTTTTTATTGTCGCTAAAATGTCTGTAATCATCCCATAAATTAGTAGTTGTTATATCTGCTTCTATGGTTTCATTGTGTACTAAGCTTATCAAATCATAACTTTTATCGTTAAACCCTTTCATTCTACTTAGAGATTTATAATTTGAGTACAGGAAAGTAAGATTAAGCAAGAGTAATATGGTAAGAGTAACCAAAAGAAGAATAAATATTTTATTTCCCTTCAAAAAGTTATTCTTAACATTAGTTTTTTCAACACTGACTTTTTTCATCTTCCTGATATTACTTCTGCTCTTTTTCATTTTTAGTATATTTCTAATTTAATTTAATATAAGCTCCATTACACAATCCCCAGTATAATCAGCTAAAAGCATTTATTCATTACCCTTATATCTCCTTATCTGTCAGGTGTTATATTATATGTAAGCATCAAATTCTTTGATAGTTCATTCCCAATAAACTTAAAGTTTAAAGGAGTTAAGCTTTTATCTGTTAGGATAGTTCTGTTGATAACACCACGACCGAGTAAGGGCTCCCAGAGATTACCAGAAGAATCTCTTAGTAATCTACAGGAGATACCTGTTTTGTATGTATAATATTCATCACTCAAAGTAAATCTTCTTACTTCACCGTCAATTTTAGAACTGTAAACTTCAACCAGGTCAATATTTGGACAATAAACTATAAAAAAACTCTTATCACTTATACTTGAACTAACAAGTTTACTTTCATTATACAAATTTATTATATAATTCATACTGAATAATTTAAAGTTTGTAAAGTTGCTGTCATCATGGACAAGAACATACATATCTGAGAGTGTTAGTTCAAGCGG
>CAYLQB010000037.1:0-5106 GCA_964385745.1 uncultured Methanosarcinales archaeon | reverse complement strand
TTTAAATCCTCTGTTGAATGCTCAGCAAAACCAGATTTATCTGTAAACGATGTCAAAGTAACATTTTCCTTAAGAACTTTTACTGTCTCCAGATTCTTATTCGTCTCCTCAGGAACAACCAAAGAGGGCACATAAACTCCTTTCTTTAAATTGTCAGATGTCTTTTTGTAAAGTGCCTCGCCGGAAGAAGGCAATTTATAATTGAATAAAAGAAGAGCAAGAGCTATTCCCACAACAAGGATGAGAACTACAAACAGGAGTTCTACGCTAAAATCACCCCTTTTATTGTTTGCATGCATGATTAAAGAACAAATTTCAACAGGTTAAATATTTTTCTATTTCAATTTTAAATGTGCTCACAACATTTTAAACATCATTTCAAACAACACTTTAGACAACATTTCAAACAACATTTCAAACACCAAAATCTTTTTATTGTCAAGTGACACACCATAAAATATGATGCTTGTAGATGTTCATTCTCATATTGATCAATTTAAAAATGATGAGATAGATAAAATTATTGACAGGGCTAAGAAAACAGGAATCAAGAGCATAATAAACAACGGGATAGATATAGAGAGCAACAGAAAGACATTAGAATTAAGTGAAAAGTTCAGCATTGTTAAAGCAGCTCTTGGATTACATCCTGAGTTTATTGAAAAATTTGATGAGGAAACAATAAACAATGAGATTAAATTCATAACAAGGAACAGAGGCAGGATAATTGCAATCGGAGAGGTCGGCTTAGATTATTACTGGATAAAAGAAGATAAATTAAAAGCAAGGCAGAGAGAGATGTTCTCAAAGTTTATTGAGTTATCTTTGAAAATAAAGAAACCAATTATTGTTCATTCAAGAAAAGCAGAGGAGGATGTAATAAAACTCCTTGAGGAGTACAAAACCGGGATGGTTGTAATCCACTGTTTCGGAGGAAAGTTAAAACTTCTTGAAAAAATATTAAGTAATAATTGGTTTCTGTCAATACCTCCTGTAATTGTGAGAAGCACTCACTTCCAGGGTATAGTTGAGAGGACTCCACTAAGCAGCTTACTGACAGAAACAGACGCTCCATTTATGAGTCCGTTTAAAGATAAGAAAAATGAGCCGGCATTTGTAAAAGAAACAATAAAGAAAATCAGCGAGATAAAATCATTAACTGAAGAAGAAGTCGCAAACAACATTTTTATGAATTATCAGAGGATTTTTAGTTAAGAAGCATTAAGCGAGAAGGAGTAAAATTATAAGTAAAATTATAATCAATATTTCCTGTGCACTCTGGAAAAAAGATAAGGAATTCTAATTGAGCCCGGCCTTTTATTAAAACCTATCTTGTTAAAATAAGTTCCGTGGTTGGTTGTAGTTTTCAAATGATTCTCCTGATTAAAAGATGACAATTTTGTATTTACTTCTTGTTCCAATGATTCAACATCCTCTCCAAAACCGTCAGCCACCAAAATCCTCTTTAAGTTGTAATACTCCTGCTCAATTGATTTCTTTTCCTTTCTATCTAAGAAATCATAATTTTCAGACAGGATAAATGTAGCATAACTTATTTTGTATTTTAATTTTAATGCATGGACTATCTGCTCATCACTCTTGGGTTTTTCCCTTGACATTCTTCCAAGATATGCTTTACTTATAATATCAAAGGCCGTTTTGAGTTCGATATAAGAGACAACAGGTAATTTATTAACTGTTTTACCTTCTCTATCTTGATATGTCATACTTAAACCCTTTAAGTACAAGTTCTCAGCCGAATGCATAGGAGAATCAAGATTACGCTTATACAATTCAGAGACAATATTATCAATAGTAAAGTCAGTGTCATAGAGGGTCTTCACTGTATCATCTAAAAATTTTTCCAGAGAATTTCTATTCAGGAGAGTGTGTATATTGAATCTTTTCTTTTTCATTCTTGGGATCTCTCTGATTATAATTGATTGAGATAACATTTTATATAAGGGTGGAAGTTAAACTAGTATAAATATCTTTCTATTAATATAGTAAAAGGTATACCCTTATAGATGTTAATTAAGGTTGTTAATAAAGGTTGGGAGAATTAGTAAAATCCACGAAACCTGCATAAACCAGAATAAATCAAAATTAAGGACTATATTTAAGAATGAATTATTTGTGAGCTTTTTAATATTTCCTGGTAACCTTTGTAAACAGACCTTGCGTTTGTTAATTATTGTTGCTTATTAAGATAATTAATCATTGATTATATATTATCAGTTAAAACAGAATATTAAGTTTGCCAATTAAGCACCTTAAAATTATTTATGAAGTATTTTATTATAAAGATTGAGGATATTATCAGCAGTAACCTCCCAATTAAACGCCTTCTCTGCCCTTTTTCTGGCTCTTATCTCCAGCTCTTTCCTCAAAGCTTCATCGTCAAGTAAAAGTTCTATTCCCCTTGCTAAATCATCAATATCTCCTGGTCTAGTCAGAATTCCATTACCATCAAGCATGTGAGGAACTTCCCCAACATCACTTGCCACAATTGCCTTGCCAGCTGCCAAATACTCAGCAATCTTTAAGGGACTCTTCGCCATGGTAATATTGTTTTTCTCAAAGCAGGCAACAGCAACATCTGCTTCTTTGACTAATTTTGGAACATCATCATCACGGACAAAGCCAGTGAAAATGAACTTATCATCTAAATTAAGTTGTTGAGCAATATGCTTTAACCTCGGCAAATCATTTCCACCACCGACAATCATAAATCTGACATCATCACGCTTATCCAAAATTTTCCGTGCAGCCCGAACTAACATCTCAGCATACTGACCTCCTTGCAATTGTCCGAGATAAAGAACAAGCTTATGCCTGCCCTTGTCAATTTTATACTTCTTCAGAATGTCACCTGCTTTAACATTTGGATTAAACCTCTCGAGAGAAGCACCAACGTGCGCCTCTGCCAGAAACTCCTTATCAAAACCAAGTTTTAAAGCAAGTTGTTTTATTTTATTACTGGCATAGCTCATTGAATCAACAAGGGAAGGTATTTTTGTCTCCATAAAGTTCAAATATTTTCCATAAGTGTAGGAAGGTGGAGAAAATAAATAAATTGCATATTCATAGTCATCCCAATCATAATGAATCGGCTTTCCCGTCATATAAGCAGAGAATATTGCAGGCAAAACAGCATGAGCAAAACACTTCTGGACATGAACAATATCTGCCCATTTAGCTAAGTGCAACATCCTCAACATATTGTAGGGTATTGCCCATCTACGCCTGTTAAATGGAATCGTTTCAAACTCCTTAATCCTGTCCATTTTAAGTTTTCCACGCTCATTAGCTGGCAAAGGAAAATAAACAAGTTTGACCCTATGTCCTTTCCTGGCAAAGACCTTTGCTATTTCAACTATGCGAACCGTCCATGGCTCTGAAGCAGCATAGATGTCATGTGGATGAACCATTAAGATATTCATTCTTATCAACTCATAAATGGAATTCTAATTAATTTGATTACTTCTTGGAGTAATTGAATTAAGAACCAGGCAGTATTTTAAAACCGTGCCTATGCTCCCAGAACAATAAAAAGATGTCCATAACAATCGTCAAAATCAGCATAAAAAATATCATAAATAACTCTGGGATTCTTTTAATTTCAGTCCTTAACTTCATAATAAAGATATAAGGCGAAAGATTTAAAAATATTCTGATTTTACTTTAACTAAAACTTTTGGGGGCGGTTAATATGCCTATAGATTGTTATCTCGTTAAGGTATCAAACGCAACACTGCGTAAAGGGGACTTAATGGATAAAGAATGGGAACTCTATTACAACCTTCCACCTTTAACAGATGAAAATTTGGTAAGGACAAATAAGGACAAAAGGGCGGTCTTCGGGAGAATAGAAGACGATGGATGGATTAAGAACATAAGGAGATCAGTATCCTCAGCAAAAGATGGAGACACCATTAAAATCGCTGATCCTCAACATATTATGAGATTCAACCAGGGAGGTTTAGCACATTTCTTATATGATTTAGAGACAGGTAAGTATTACATACTCGGTGTATTCAAAACAAAGGGTAAAGATTGGACCTGGGGTATAGGAAAGGTAAGCATAGCAACTGGTGTGAGTAAAAACTTGGAGGAAATAATAACTCCTGAGAAGATATTTTCTGAAGGAGAGGAAATATTTTTTACAAAAGAAGAAGAAAAAGAGGATAAGTTAACCTTACTAACACCAATTCTAAGAGGAGATTATGATAATCTTGGGATAATACAGGAAACTCTAAAAAAGAGATACACTGAATCAGCTCTCAATGCATTGAACGACCTTAACATAAATTTACATGGTTCAGAAATTAGAGAGGATACAACAATAACTTATAACATATTGGAAGATATGTTAGACTCTAATATAACTGTGAAGTATTCCGGCAGTAACAAGAATATTCAACCCATAAATAAGTTTGAGGCCTTAACAGAGTACCAAATTGAATTAGGTGCAATTGACCATATCCTGCCGGTGATGGTGATGCTAAGAAGGAGTGATATTCTGAGTAAA
Source organism: uncultured Methanosarcinales archaeon (assembly GCA_964385745.1). Lineage (GTDB taxonomy): Archaea > Nanobdellota > Nanobdellia > Woesearchaeales > WAPY01 > CAYLQB01. Next base: position 575 of record CAYLQB010000037.1, on the reverse strand, counting down.
AAAATAAAGATACGTGATTCAGAGATAGATAGTGAAGGAAAACCTTTACATAGACCAATAATTTTATTACCCATTGACAGAATGAAGACAGAAGGCAGACACATATTAAAGGCAGATGGTTATGCTATAAAAGCTGGAAGAGGTAGTTATGGTATTGAAGAAGCAACATTTGAAAAGTTTTCTCCGTTAACCGAGGAAGCGGTCTACGCATTTAAGATGCAAAAGAACATATGAAGAGGTGAAAATATGTCAAGAGTTCTTGTTACAGGAGGAGCGGGCTTCATAGGAAGAGCCGTTGTCAAAGAGTTAAAAAGAAGAAGATATGATGTTGTAATTGCAGACAACCTGAGTAAAGAATCAAGTAAAGCAATGAAGAGAAGCAAGGAACTAAAAAACTTTGAATTCCACAAGGTTGATTTAACAGATGAAAAAGCAACTGTCAGGGTTATGAAAGGTTGCGACTATGTTATCAACCTCGCTGCAAAAATAGGAGGAATCGGCTATTTCCACAAATACCCGGCAACAATACTGTCAGAGAACAATAAAATAAACTCATCTGTGTTCAACGCTGCTGT
>CAYLQB010000036.1:0-8949 GCA_964385745.1 uncultured Methanosarcinales archaeon | reverse complement strand
AAACAAACGAATCAGCCAAAATTGACAATGAAAGTTAACCGATTACAACAAAAAATAAACAGAACTTATCTAAAAATCTTTTGGTTCAAATGATTTCATTGTCTTATTGAATGTTTTTTGTAAGAATAGGTGGGGATGTAGGGATTTGAACCCTAATTGGTCGGTTTCTTAAGTTTAATTTATTTCATCGCATAAGCTCAAATTTCCACTTCTGGAGCCGACTGTTCTGCCTAGTTGAACTACACCCCCTCAGAGAAAGTTTTTGTAAGGGCTTATTTAAATTTTTCTGCGACGAACTTCTTCAATTCTTTAATAACATCTTTTTCTCTTCCTGATTCACAGATTATTATGATTTTCGAGTCCTTTGTTATCTCTGAAGTTGACACAAAATTATACTCTCCATTTTTGTATGTTGCGAGTGTTGTAAAAAAACTCGAGTAAATTTCTCCTATTTTCTTACCTATCAAATTTAAATAATCATTAACATTAATTTCTATCAGGTCATACTGTCCTTCTTTTATACCTACTAAATCAGCAACAGCGGGCCTTGTTATTTTAAGGTTTAGATTCAGAGCAGCATTAACTTCTGGATTGATTGTTGCAATGCCTAACTTTTTAAGTATATTCTCTGTCTCTTCTTTTTTTGTTAAAACAAATATTCTGTTGGCACCTGCATCTTTAGCGTACAGAGCAGAGAGTATATTAACCTCCTCTGAACTTGTTGCCGCAACAAACACATCACAGTCCTCTAATTTCAACTCATTGAGTATTGTAGGTTGTATAGTGCTCCCATTAACAACAATGATCCCCTTCTCAGCACTAACCTCTAAAGCTTTGTCTTTATCTCTTATTACAACAATAATTTTATTATGCCCATTGACAAAGGACTTTGCAAGGGTTAATGCAAATAATGTGTCTCCAGCTATTATGATATACATATAGAAGAGTGACTAATCCCTGTTTTTAAAGTTTTCCAAGAGCAATCATAACAGATGGACTATTTCAAGGATAATTTGATATACAACTCCAACAATAAACAAAGTAAGAACAAGATATTTTACTAAAGGAGATATATTTAATACAAACTCAGGTTTTCTATCTCCAGTTATCTTTGCCCTTGAATGTATCAGTATGATTAATGTGCCTAATATCCCTCCGGATATAGCTCCAGTCACAGAAAGAACGCCTATAAAGTCCCTGACTCCTATAAGAAAGAAAAACAACGGAATAAAACAGCTTAAAAACCAGGCGAGTGTTTTGTCAACTTTAAAATCATAATAATACATTTCTTTTAAAGCCAGACCAATTGCCAGGAAAGTTGTTGCCATCGTAAGAACTCCAAAGAGAAGACCTAACTTAACTACAACTTCTCCAAGAACAAGCAATCCAGGTATCGCAGCTTTGTCAGTGCCTAATCCGGAAACACCAATCACTGCCAGAGAGAATATAAAATATATTACTAATGGAATAACAGTTCCAAGTGTTATTGCTTTTCTGAATTTTTCTTCCTCTCCCTTTATTTCCTCCCTCATTTCAGGAAGAGCAACAACCCCTAATGATGCAAACAATATAACCCCATAAGGTATCATAAGATCTGGAATGCGAAAACCAATAAGGTTGTGAAGATTAATGTGTGGGAGTGTAATTAAAAATATAAATATAATCAATCCAATAAAAAGGAACATCATGAAAACCTCTGTCTTTTCTATTGCCTCAAGTCCAAGGTATATCAAGAAGGAGATTAAAGCAAAGAAGAGTATTGTATACAGAAAAGCATTCTGCCTGTTTCCCTCAATTAACTGCGAGAGAAAATCACCTGCCATAATCAGGTAAGCTATTATAGCCCCATTGTTTGCAAAGAACATTCCGAAGGCCATTAAAAAACCGCCGGTTTTTCCAAGGTATCTGCTGGCATAACCTGTTAATTGATGTATCCCCCTTGTCCTTAGAGAGACCTCTCCAATCATCAGGTTCAATACTAATATCAACAGTCCTATAATAAGCAAGTCAATGCTTCCTGTTATAAAACCTGCCTTTGCAATTACATAAGGTATGCTCAATATGCCAGCACCAATTGTGCAACCAACCAGAGTGGCAGATGCTTCTAGAAGTTTGTTCTTTATCTTTCTATGATGAATCTGTAATTCTCTAACCATACACATTCATTTTAAAGAGGATTAATATACTTTTTGTTTTTTGCAATTGAAATAAATTTAGAAGGAGCATAGATAGTTTAAGGTTAAGTCAAATTGAACGAATTAAACAATAACCAAAGCAGATAGAAAAGGAGTTAAATAAGATTATTTTTTCCTTTTTTCCTCTTTTTACCCTTTTTACCCTTTGTTGTTTTACCTGATTTAACAGTCCTCGAATTTGTCTTCTTCTTTGTGGCTTTACCTTTCTTTTTGTTAAGACCGAATGTCTCTTTGTTCTTTAGTATTATATTAAAGGTAACAATGAGAAAAATTAAAATTACGAATCCAACAAGTATATAATTAAGGTACAATACAAACCAAGTTTTTAATGAACTCAACACTGAACTTAAACCCTGCTTTAATTTACTCATTGAAGTTGATAATGTCGAATATGTCTGATTCGTAGTGTTCGCTGTAACATTACCTGTATTTGTTGTGGTGTTAACACTTGTATAATTCAGAGCGTGACTATTATTGACACTGCTTAAATTCGTAGAGTTAAGAGAGTTAGGATGACTGGACCATATCCTGTGGAGTGTATTTTTTAGCTTGAACACAGAATAATTATAATAATACCCCCGAAAACCAAATCTGAGTATAAGGAACAAAACAACAATTAAAACAATAATAAACAACGCAGTAAGTATCTTCCTGTGTTCCCTCACAAATCTATTGAACTTTGTCCAGTTTGATTCTTTCATAACAACACTTTCATAATACGCTTTAATCATTTCTTTCTTAGATTTTTTCGGTCTCTTTGCTTTCTTTGGTTTATTACTTACTTTTTCCTTTTCTGCTTTTGCCTCTTTCTCGCCGCTAACAATTTCTATTTCAGGTGTTGATTCCTTCCTCTTATATCCTTTGTACAAATGATTTATCCTGATATATCTCCTAAATGAGAAGATTATCAGGATTAGTATGATTAAAAGAATTATTCCTATAAGTATATATTTCCAAAATCTAACAAAAAAATGTCCCAGACCAATAAAAAATTTTGATATGCGCCCTCCAAGAGAAACATAGCCGCATGAATTAACAACAACATCAACCTGCTTTTTATCAGTATAACCGGTCAACAAATCTTTAACTTCAATGGTCTCTGTCATGTTCCCTATTCTCTTATACACCTTTGACAAGGAGAATGAAGCATTTCCACCCGGTTTAATCTCTGAAGTAAATTTGTTCCTTCCCATACTTATCTCAACAGGAAGAGAAGTGTTCAAGAGATTACTTACCTTAATACTTATGTTGGTCCTGTTGTTATAGCATACATTTATCTGCTCTGGCTGTATAAATTCAAGTGTCTTGCAGTGTGTAAATACAAATTTCTGTGAGAGTTCCATCTTTTTGTTAGCATTCACACTATTTATAGTGAATATTAGATTTGAATAGTAAGTTCCCGTTTTAAACCGCGGGTTCACAAAAACAGACACTTCATCACTCTGATTAGGAGCAAGTACAAAATCATTTTTTGATATAAATAAAAAACCAGAAGCAGTACCTTTCTTTTGTATATTTATAACAACAGGGTAAGGATTATGATTGTTAAAAAATAATGAATAGGAGGATAATTCAAAATTACAACTTGAAATGGTCTTGGCATTTGAATAAATTTCAGTATAAGCAGAAACATCTGATACTGCAAGTATAATTAATACAAATAATGAAAGAAGGAATATAAAGTGACTGCTATGAATCTTCTTTTCTTTGTAGTTCATTTCCATAAGACATCACAACCTGTTTTATATAATAATACAAACCCTCACGATAATATCAATTCCCTAATTATTCTATAATATTCGCGTCAATCTTCCCGCTACATACCTGTTGGTTTACAATCCTGATGAACACATACTTTTAATATACCTTACTCTAATAACAATAATTTAAAGACATAAAATGTATTAACATACTTGCTCGTTTAAATGAAAATAATAGAATAAAAAAGTATAAAAAATAAAAAATTTAGTAATAACTTGTTTCCTCATCGTTGGATGACTCTGATGAACCACCCTTCAACTTACTCAAACCAACTATTAATCCAATAATAATCAAAACAATTAATAGTATAATCAATGAAATCTCTAATCCTCTCTTAAGGTTGTCCTGACTGGATTTTACTACATTTCCTTTCATGCTGAATGTCTTCTCCTGATCTCCAGCTGCAACTTTAACATTGAAGACATGCTCTCCTTCTTCAGCTGTTTGTGTTGGAGTTATATAGATATAAACAAACTTTGTCTCTCCAGATTTAACAACTACAACATTTGAAGGACTTATCTTTGTTGTTGCCCAGTCAGCACCTTCAACACTAACAACATAGGTCTGTGATGTTGAACCTGCATTTGTTATTGTTATTGGATAAACACTTCCGGTTCCAGATTTCAAATCCTGAGGTTGTGATGGAACACTCACGACTGTCTTTTCTGATGGTGTCTCTGCAGGAGTTACTGGTTTGCATGTATCCTGTTGAATGACATTTATTGTCTTTGTCACTTTATCAGTTGAATAACCATCATTGTATTCTATTTCTACATTAACATTGTAAGTTCCATCTTCAGCACAGTCAGGTATTCTCAAGTATAATTCCTCTGAACTGGTTGATTCATCAGCTTTCAATTCATCAATATAATCTGCGGCTGAGATTCCAAGATCTGGAATTGAGACCTTAACCTTTATTCCCTGCTCGTCCTTCTCTCCAATGTTCTTAACCCTGACGACAGCCAGCAATGCTCTTCCTGACTTAACTCTATTTTCAGGAGTAAATAAGACATCTTTGATAATGACATTATGCCTTGATCCTTTGAGGTGCAATTTGTACAATCCCTCAAATGCTTGCCCTGCTCTTGTGGCAACTCTGATTCTCAAATCATAATAATCCTTCTCTGCATCTTCAGGAACCTTTAATGTTAAGTCCTTGTAAACTGTATCATTGGCGTTCAAATCAAATACACTTGTAGCATCTGACAAGCCGCTTACATACGGGCTGTGCTCGTAACCGAGTATATCTGCAGTTACTTGAGTATTAACTTCATCAGCTACAGAACTTAATTTTACCCTGATGTTAAGGGTCTCCCCTCTTTCAACAACAAGCTGATCTCCGGACGCAAAAACATCGCCGTTTATCTTAACCTGTTCAACTGTTGGAAGCGCACTTGCGAAACTTGCAAACAATGCAACCAACAAAAATGCCACCAAAAATAATTTACCTTTCATTTTCATACCTCCTCATTTTATTCAAATATTTTGCTTAATTCATTATTTGTTGATTCTATATTTTTCGTCTGTCTCTTTTTTAATAAACCACCCCCGAGTGGTTCTTATACCCACTTAGTAATCACAGCTCATATATAAACCTTTCGTTTTTGAGTATGATTAAGTAGTTACAAATCGTTGATGTCACTCACTTAGAGTTAATTGTGATTAAAGTTGTCAAGCCAGCAATAATCTGCACATAATCTCATAAGCAATTCCTATTGAGCTGAACCCCTGTCATCGCATTTGTTTTTCACAATAAAACTTCTGTATATTACTCTCCTTACATTGTCATTGTATACTGTAAATCTTACTTCATACAACCCTTCTTTTGCGTCATCAGGAAGTGTCATAATCAGGACATTTGAAATATCATCTGAACTCCCAACTTTCAATGGTCCAACAGTCGCTGCTGAATCAAGAGTATGAACAACTGCCCTTATCTTCACATTTTTCATGTCATAAAAGCCGAGGTTTTTAAAGTTAATTATCGCTATCAAATTATCTCCTGGTTTTAAACAGTCATTGTTTAATATCTGTAATGTATTAACAAAGACCTTTCTCCTGGGTAACCTTATTGGCTCTGGCGGATTTACTTTTATAATGTAATTCTGCTCTGCATATCCTCCCTTGCCATCTTCTACTCTTAGGGTAACACTCACTTCACCAATGTCATTGATTGAAGGAGTCCAAGTTATAATCCCAGTATCTGGGTTGATTTTCATTCTGTCCGGCCCGTCAATCAGGGAGTATGTTAATGTATCTCCATCCGGGTCTACTGCATCAGAATCATAAATGTATTGCTCATCTGTCTTCGCATTTGTAATTGGTTGAGTTATGAAGTATGGATTGTGATTTCCTGATTCCAAAACATTTATTCTCACAACACCAAAATCAGTGCAATAACCATCTGTAACAGAGAAGTTTACAGAGTAACTTCCCGCCTGCGAATAATTTGGTGTCCAGGAGAACAATCTTAAAGACGGGTTGAAGATAGCATTCTCAGGAAGATTCTCAACTGAATAAACTAAGCTATCTCCATCTGAATCACTTGCTTCAATATTAAACTGTAGTAAGCTTCCTTCTGTGACACTTTTATCTTCAAGATTAACGAACGTTGGGCAGGAATTACCAATTTTAACAGACGAACTGTTAACCTTGCTCCCATAATTGTTGCCATTATAAGGAAGGACCTCACAAACAAATGTATCATCCTTATTTGTCAAGGTGTAAGGCAGTACTTTTCCAATGAAAGGCAATAAAACATTATTCTTATACCATCTTATAATGCTCTGATCACTTCCTTCTCCTGAATTAAATGTATAAAGGCAGGTAAGGTTATCATCTGTTTTTGGTTCGTGTGGTTCTATTCTGACATCATCAACACTTGGGATATAGTTAATACCAACACCAACTGTCTGTTCATCATAATCGCCATCTAAGTCATATAACCTTAAAGTTATTGTGCCATGAGTATCTGACAAAGGCGTTATTCTCAACAACTTGTTATTCAAGAAGGAGTAATTAATATTTGGTGAATGAGACACAACACTCCAGGTTAAGTTACTTCCCGAATCCTCAATATCAAACTCGTGTTGAGACAGATTAATAGTTGTACTGTTTGGATATGTAACTTGTTGCTCAGGTATCTGAGGAATTATCTTTGGAGGATTATTTAAGATTGTAACACCCGCCTGTCTCTCACCACCTGTATTATCTGTAAAGTTAAACACAAAAGCGAACACCTGACTTGAACCTAAGAAATTATGATTTGGTGGTATTGGCTCAAGTTTGTAATAATACCAATTGCCGACCTCTTTTACCTTCGATAAATCAACAATTCCTCCTGGTGGACTAACCAGCGTAACACCACTTACAATGTTAACTGCAGGTTTATTTTCCAGCAGATCAGAAACCCTGAACTTTACATACATATTTTCTCCCCTGTAAAATATATGATCTGGGTAAATAAAGTTAGAATCATTGTAAACCTCAAGGTTGCAGATATTATACCTCTGTTGGATTACTTCAAAGTCAGCCCTTGGATATGTATCAAGATCTGATATATAACCTGGTTTGGTGGCAGTTGCGTAAACAGTGAAGTTTCCAACTTCAGGCATAACTCTCAGAACATTACACCCGCCTGAAATAGAATCTGTGTTGCAGGCACCGAACGAACTTCCATTTAAAAAGTAAATATTGACATCTGCATTAGGAACTAACTGACCCCCCTCTGTTCTAACGAAAACACTACAACTCTGATTGTGTCCAACAACCACTTTATCAAAGCATGTTATACTGACATTCAACTTTGGAGTTTTCTTTTCCTTAACATGAACAGACACATTCGCATAGTCATAGTTCAGGCAGTATGATTCAAGTACCTCTGCGGTATATGAGAAATTCCCCCCTTTCTTCTCATAATATGGAAGGTTAAGATTGCACTCAGAGGAATCATTACACACCTTATACGCTAGATTAACACCATTCTCATCTTTAATGCCTAAACCATATATACCATTAAGATTACACTGTGACTTGGCGCTGGCGCTCAACAGGAATGATTCATTAACCAGAACATTAGAACTGTTGACTGTTAAGTTTACTTCTATTGGATGAGTTAGGAACACTTTAACACTGCTATTGTCCGAATAAACTGTCTCATTATCCTCTGCAATTGCAGTGAAAGTATCAAAGCCGCAGGCATCACTGCTCGTGTGAGCAGTAAACGTATGATTGCAATAACCTGCATTGACAGGACAGGTATATGTATCTAAAAGATAATTATTCTTATACAGATAAAGCTTTGAAACTTCTTTATCATCCTGCGCATCAACGTATAAAGGAACGTCCTTGTTTGGAGCACTGCATCTCAAAACCCCTGCATGAATTGTTACATTTGGCTTTTGGTTTGGAGGAGCATTAACAACAACCCTTATTGGAACACTCACATCACAAGAACCATCAGAAACAACAATATGAAAATCATAAGTTCCAACCTGATCAGCAGTAGGCGTCCAAACAAAAGCAGGAACAGGAATATTAACAACACCTGAACCAGAAGGATTATCATTCGAATAATAAAACAAACCATCATCATCAGCATCAGAAACATAATTATCCAAATGATCAACAACCAAATTCTGGCCAGCAGTAACACTATAAGAACCCAAACTACTAACCAACCAGACAGGACAAGAATTACCAACAACAACAGTAGAAGAATTCACAGGAACACCATACTCCTTACCATCATAAGGAACAACCTCGCAAGTGAGATTATCTCCCTTAGCGGTATAAATATTAGACAACATAACCCCTGTAACACCCAATTTTAATCCATTTCTATACCAATAAACAGTGCTATGATCCGGATCTCCATCAACATCATGGAAAGTATAATGACAAGTTAAATAATCATCAGTAACAGGAGTTCCCGGTGTAATAAAAACATGGTCAACCCAAGGTGGGTGGTTGCATACATTATTGATATTTATCT
>CAYLQB010000035.1:0-9336 GCA_964385745.1 uncultured Methanosarcinales archaeon | reverse complement strand
TAATAAAGCAATATTTTTATGCTGTTTTCTCTTCAACTTATTTATTATACTCAGTTTCATTGTGCTCAACTCGACATAAATAATATAACATATACATGAGTAACACACCACAAGTATATAATTAACCACACTTATAATATTTTATAGGTTTGGTTAAGTGTCTAATCTTTATAAAACCTTCGGTTTCTTCTATTTGATAAATTACATTTGCTTATGTCAAATATCCCAAATCCGGAAATCCTTCGTCTTTATCAGGATAATCCTTTTTAATAGGGAAGAGAGTTTGTGAGTATGCTAAACAAGGTAAAGAAGGACAAAGATAAGGACAATATAGAGGACAGCAGGACAAATAAAGAGAAGGAGGATAATGCAAATGTTTTATTTGCAAGAACAACATATTTAATACTGCTGACGACTCTTTTCACTCTGCTTTTAATACATGTCTTTAATGTGTATACATTGAATACTGATAGATTTTCATTCTTTTTGGTAACTCTGATATTTATCCTTTTAATGGTACCTGCAACATCTTACATAAAGGCATTCGGTCTTGTTGAAGTAAGAAAGGACTTGAGGGTTATGGAAGAAAGCAAGGACAAAAATGAATTAAACAGATGAATAAGGAGCATAGAGAAGAAGAAAAAGAACTCTAAGTAAGAATTCAGATTAAGACCTCCTTACCTTTTTATTATAAGGACAATATTGAGTATTATAGAGAGAAACAAAAAAACATAGACAGCAACAAGGATATTATAATTAGAGATGAATCCTGACATCTTATTTCTACCTCTACTATCTGTACTACTTCCCAAAGCAGTGTTTTCTTTTGTGTCCTTTCCTCCTGATTTTAAATTTGAATCCTTCGAGTTTGAATTTATAGAAATAACATCTATTGTTTTATTACTATTATTTTTCCTTTCATTTGCTCCTATGTTCTCATCGTTTTTCTTTGATTGATTCGAGATATTAACTCTTATGTTGCGGTCTTTATTCACATCCCTCTTTGTTCCATTGTTACTCTTTCCCAAAACTTCAATTTTGTTCTCTTTTGTATCAGTAAGTTGTCCATTAAGCAACAATTCCTCTTGGACAATATACTGTTGCGGCTCAAGATTAAAATCCTGCTCAACTAATCTTTTGTTCGCAAGGGGATATTCTCTTTTACAGGTCTTAATCAGATTATTATCCCTGTAAATCTTTGAGATTAATTCAAACTGGCTGGCATTTCCCACAACCTCAACAAACACAAACGCTGAGTTGTAGTCAGGCACAACCTCAAAGTTATTGATTCTCACACTTTCATCTGTATCAATATCATACTTTATGCTCTTACCAAGACCTTCAATGAGAAGCACACACTTACTCCCTGTCCTGTTGAATTCAGCTGTAAAATTGTAGAGCGTATTCTTTTTCCTTGCATAGAATTTTTGTATTTGCTCAGAGTCATCGCAGTTCAAACTTACCTTAACAAGGTACTTTCTTGTATCATTCTTAAATGCATAGAAATCAACGATTAACTTATTATTCTGCGTATTTATCTTCTTAATGCCTATCTCTGTTGCAGGAATAAGGGAACTTAGTGTAATTAAGATAAAAATACATATGAATAATAAAATAAACCATCTTTTCATACACTTCTAACTGTGGAAATAATTTAAAACTCTTAACATAGAAAAATCGTAAATATTTCAAGTAGTTTTTCCATTAAGTTTTCCTTAATTTATTTCCACACACCGGGTATTTTTCTACCGCAGAATTTGCATTTGCCATCAACTATGTTATTCTGGACAACTTCAAAACCAATCCTTTCAACGAGGAGTTTTCCGCACTTCGGACAATAGGTATTATCCATCTTTGTATGTGGGATGTTTCCTGCATAAACAAAATTCAACTTTTCTCTTGCAATGTTATAAGCTTGTTCAAGGGTTTTCAATGGAGTTATGGGTACATTCTGCATCTTATACATAGGGAAGAATCTTGAAAAATGGAGAACCGAGTCCTCTCCAAGATTGTCTCTTATCCATTTAACCATCTCTTTTATCTCTTCGGGTTTGTCATTGTAACCTGGAATAATAAGGTTTGTTATCTCTGTCCATACCTTTTCTTCTTTCAGGACTTTTAATGTTCTAAGAACATCTTTCAACGAGCCGGTCGTCACTTTTCTATAATTCTCTTCATTGAAGAATTTCAAATCAACATTAATACCATCCAGATATTTACATAGCTTTCTGAGGGGTTCTTCATTTATGTAGCCGTTGCTCACAAAAACATTTTTAATGCCTTTCTTACGAGCCAGTTTCATAATGTCATAAGCATACTCATAGAATATTGTTGGTTCATTGTAAGTATAGGCAATAATTTTGCAGTTATTATTTATTGCTTCCTCAACAATCTTTTCAGGTTCAACTTCCGGAAGTGTAACCTCATCAGCCCTTGTTCTTGAAAGCTCTGAGTTCTGGCAGTTAAGACAGAAAAGATTACAACCAACAGTTGCTATTGAAAAGGCCTTTTCTCCGGGAAGAAAATGATAGAAGGGTTTTTTCTCAACAGGGTCAATATTCATCGCAGCCGGCCTTCCATAAACTACGGAATAGAGTTTTCCATCAATGTTTTTTCTTGCACCGCAAACTCCAAACTCATTATTTTTAATAAAACAATTCTTTGGACAGAGATGACACTGCACAATCTTATCCTGCTTCTTCTCGTAAAACATTGCTTCCTTACCAAATGATTTTTTAGTAGAGGGATTAACCATACTTCTAAACATGCTTTTGAAATATTTAAAATATTCCTAAAATAGTCATCATTTATCAGTAGAAAAAACAGTAAACTTTTTATATTATAAAAGGCCACAGACAGAGAAAGAACTTATTTTTAATGTTTTAAGGTGCTTAAGATGAGTTATAAGTCAAATTTATCAGAAGGATTATTTAATAAACTCTCTGAGTTTACTAAAAAGGACATAACAAGTTTGAGGTTTGAAGATATTATTAATCTTAATAATTCTCAATTAAAGGAGTTTAAACAAATTCTCGAGAATCATTATTCACCTATTAATTCTTTCTGGAATAAGGTCTCTGAAAATTTTGATAATTCCTGGTTAGGATCCTTTGATAACATATCCCCAAATGTTATGTATGCCCTGCTCGTTTCTGCTCTTGAACATCGCTATCAGAAAAGAATAAATGGGCTTCCCTACTTCCTACATCCAATGGCTACAGCCATAAATCTTCTTAAGATTAGAAGAGAGAATGCACCACAGGATAAGATCGATGAAATGTTTTCAGCTGCACTATTACATGATACTTTAGAAGATACCTCCTTAACAAAGAAAGAACTGAGAAAACTTAGCAATAAGATGGGTTTAAAAAATGTTTATAAAATTGTGGTTTCATTGACAAGAAAAAAGGGAGAGCATGGTAAGAATAAGATTCTCTTTGATGAGATTAAGAATTGGTCAGAGTTAGAAGAAGCTGTCGATAATTATAGGTTCACAAAAAGAGATTACTATAAAAGAATTTTAGATAAGAGGAGCTTAGCCAGGGAATCTGGTCGAGAAGCTCTTATTGTAAAAATACTGGATGGTGCAAACAACGCCAATAACACACCAATTCCGCTTGAGTATAAAGTGTTAGTGGAAGAGTTACCTGAAAATTTTCCAGGTTCGATGTATCACTTTGAAAGGATAAGATGGAGGAGGACAGAATTGAGTTACTTTGTTAATGAGTTTTTACTTCCTGCACTTAGTTTTACCTTTGCTCATAAGGAAGAATTTGAAAAGATAGGTATAGATTCTGGAAGATTGCATAGCTTAATAAGAAGATACTTCGGTTTAAACATTGATACTAAAATCGAAGAATTACCAATAACATCCACTTCCCAATTCTATAAGTTCAGGTCTTCGAAGTTGACTGACTTAATCAACAAACACTATAAAAGAGAAGGATTAAAAGATAATGCAAAGAATGCTCTTAGGAATGAATACCCCCATGTTATATCACATTTGTTTGTACCCCAAGCTTATGAACTAGTTACCAAAGGCAAGCTTAATGAGGACGCAATCTTTTATTTAGACAAGCGAAATATAGAGGAGCAGATGAGACCTGCCCGATCGAGTGGTAAGAGCAGTTACCCATTAGAGTTCTACATAGAACTGCCTTTTATAGGAGAGCGCAGTTCAGGATTCAAGATAGTTAGATACCATTATTTAAAGGTCAAAAAAGTGTTGAGTTTAAAGAATAAGGAAAGAAAACTTTACTTAATCTAAGAATCCTTAGCTTCTGTCATTTTTTAGTATAATCCAAGATAAGATATCATCTGATTATTTGGGTTTTATTTCAAGTCCTAACTCATCCAATTGTTTTTTATCAACTGGTGCCGGACTGCCATCCATAGGATTCTCAGCTGACTTGTTCTTTGGGAAGGCAATAACATCTCTTATATCTTCTAATCCCAAAAGTAAAGCAATAAACCTGTCTAACCCAATTGCCAGACCGCCGTGGGGAGGTGCTCCATATTTGAATGCTTCTATCAAGAAACCGAACTTTTCTTTTGCCTCTTTATCGCTGAGACCCAGGACCTTGAAAATTTCTCTCTGTAATTCAGGTCTGTTTATTCTTATACTTCCACCGCCGATTTCCCAACCGTTAAGAACAATATCATACGCCTCTGCCTTTACTTTCTCAGGACTTGTCTCTAAAAGTTTAATGTCACTGTATCTTGGACTTGTGAAAGGATGATGTTTAGCATCCCACTTTTTATCCTCCTCATTCCACTCAAACATTGGAAAATCAGTAATCCATACAAAACTAAGCTGTGAAGGATTATACAACTTTAAGTCCCTGCCAAGTTTGTTTCTTAATTCTCCAAGAGCAGAATTTGTTATATCCTTTTCATCAGCAATAATAAATGCTGTGCATCCTTCTTCTAAGTGTAATCTCTTAAACAGCTCATTTTTGATGCAGTCAACGAATTTTGAGAGGTTGCCTGATAACTTATTATCTTCCAATTTCAACCAAAATAAGCCCCTTGCTTTGTAGATTTTGACAAACTCTTCAAGTTCCTTTATCTCTTTTCTTGAGAATGTTTTTTTGACCAGTAATCCTTTGACTAATTTAGCACTTTTTAGTATGTTTGAATCTGTTTTCTTAGCCAGTTCAGTTATATCAATTAATTTCAGACCAAATCTTATATCCGGTTTATCCAGACCATAATCTTTGATTGCTTCATCGTAGGTTAATCTCCTGAAGGGAATTTTAATATTTTTATTCATCGTCTTGCTAAGAACATACTTGAACATTCCCTCCATTAATTTAATGATGTCCTCTTTACCTATAAAACTCATCTCAACATCAAGCTGTGTAAATTCTGGTTGTCTGTCTGCCCTCAAGTCCTCATCCCTTAAGCATCGGGCTATTTGAAAGTATTTTTCAAAGCCGGCAATCATAAGCAGTTGCTTGTAAATCTGAGGACTCTGTGGAAGTGCATAAAAGTGCCCATGGTTGATACGACTTGGAACAAGGAAGTCACGGGCGCCCTCCGGAGTTGACTTTACCAACATAGGTGTTTCAATTTCGTAAAAGCCACGCTCATCAAAGTAATCCCTTATTGCTTTAACAATTATATGTCTAAATGCAATGTTCTTCTGCATCCTGGGTCTTCTTAAATCAAGGTATTTGTATTTCAACCTTGTCCTGTCTGTTATAATTGCATCATCCTTTATTTCTATCGGCGGCTCTTCTGCCTTGTTGAGTATGTTTATTTCTTCAGCAGAAATCTCAATCTTTCCTGTTTTCATATTTGGATTAACCTGCTCTTTTGGTCTCTGCCTTACTTTTCCTTTAACCTGAACGACGAACTCTCTCCTCAGTTTTTTTGCATTGGAATTAACTTTTTCATTATCCGGGCTTGAAACCACCTGGACGATTCCGCTTCTGTCTCTTACATCTATGAACAATATCCCGCCATGATTACGAACCTTACGAACCCAACCGCATACAGTAACTTCTTTACTCAACAATTTTTCTGTTATTTCTGCACAAGCGTGAGTTCTCATTTCAGTTTTGTTATTATTCATTGTCATACTCCTGATATTTTCTTGGAGTTTAAAAGTTTTGCTCTAAAAATAAAATGTAAAAAATCAGAATTATTTAAACTTCAAATGGATTAAAAGTTATAAGAAAGTATTTATAATGCCTTCAATTGTTATTTCTTGGTGATAATTATGAAAAATAATAAGACCAATCAGGAAGTTAGTTATGAGGAGGATTTGTACAACAAGAGAAGAAAAGAAGGTACCATTATTCTTATCTTGAGCATTGCACTGATTATTGTGGTGAGTGTTTTAATTATTAATTTGTTTGGTTCCCAGATAAACCCAAACAACAGTTTTAAACCAAACCAGGAGCAATCCGGCTTTGCAAGATTCTCGTCAAAGCAGGACTTTGCTGATAAAATTGAGAATTCAGGTTATACATATTATAATTATGGTGCAATGTCAGCAGGACTTACAGGTGCAGTGAAGGAGAGTTCGCAATCATCATCATTAGAAACAACAGGGGCCTCACCTGATTATACATCGTCTTCCACACAGACAACTCCTGACAGATATTCAGAGACAAATGTTCAAGTTTCAGGTATTGACGAGCCAGACATTGTTAAGACAGACGGAAAGAACATTTATTACAGCCCAGGGCAGTACTTTTATTATTACTGGTCAAGGTGGGATTATAGCAAAGGTAAGACATTTGTCATAAATGCTCTTCCAGCGGATGAGTTAAAAACAAAAGATACTATTGCAAAACAGGGTCAATTATTACTTTCATCAGACAGGTTGATTATACTATCAAACAAGAACATAGCCGGCTATAACAAAGATGACAATAAAGAAGTATGGAAGTTTGATTTAAATGAATCAACCATAGTTACCGCAAGATTATACAACAACAAAGTTTATGTGATTCTAAAAAAATACTCAAGTTACATACATTACCCGATAATGCCCCTCACCGGATTAAGAATAGAACCTACTGATATTTACTATCCAAGAGGAAGCGTGCCATTAGATAACCTTTACTTTGTAATTGAGATAAATCCTAAAACAGGCAAGGTTGTGAATAAATTAAGTTTTGCAGCTCCTTCAGCGCAGACAAATGTCTACATGTCAGAAAAAAATATTTATGTTGCAATCTCATACAGAAAAACACAATATGAAATATACAAAGAATTCATTGATGAGAATAGAAATTCCCTTCCAGGCAGTTTGGTAAGCAGGGCAAAAGAAGTAGATAGCTTGGACATTTCAGAATATTCAAAATTGAACGAGTTAAATCTTGCATTTCAAAAGTATAAGATGGGGCTAAGCAGAGACAACGAGATGAAATTTAACAACATGCTCAAAAACTTTTTTATAGAGCATGTAAAAGAACTGGACAGAACAAGGATAGCAAAGATACCTGTTGATTCACTAAAACTGGAAAAGTCAGCAGATATTGAGGGGAAATTGCTTAATCAGTTTTCAATGGATGAATACAACAATTATTTAAGAGTTGCAGTAACAAGAGGAGGAAGTCGGGATAACTCAGACAATATCCTTTACATCTTTGACAGCAGTTTAAATAAAATTGGAGAAACAGACAAGTTCGGAACGAGTGAAAGAATTTACTCTGTCAGATTTGTTAAGAACACCGCCTATGTAGTGACTTATAAAGCAATAGACCCTTTCTTTATAATGGACTTATCAGACCCAAAAAACCCGGAGATTAAAGGAGAGTTGAAAATACCGGGATTCAGTTCATACCTGCATCCAATAAATGATAACCTGATTTTAGGAATAGGAAGAGAAGGCACAAACATTAAAGTTTCTTTATTCGATGTAAGTAACATCGAGAATCCAGAGGAAATCAGTAAATACGCATTGGATGAGTATTGGAGTGATATAATAAACAACCACCACGCTTTTTTACTTGATAAAAAGCACAAAGTGTTTTTCCTCCCCGGGTCAAAGGGTGCGTACATATTCAGCTATGACAATGATAAACTTCAACTTGTAAAAACAATAAGCGAGAGAAGTGTAAAAAGAGCAATTTACATAAATGACTATATGTACATATTGAGTTATTCAAACATTATTGTTGTCAATGAGAACTCATGGAATAGAGTGAACGAACTTGACCTAAACAATGAGTAAAAAGGATTGTATGAATAAATAATTTTATTTTTTTCTTCTCTTCTTCTTTATCGTAATCTTTATAAATAAAACAAAAATACCTTTGAATATCGTTTGATAACTTCAACTGTCTGATGATTTCAGATGTGTGATGACTTCAATGCTTCAATGCCCCCGTAGCTTAGTGGCGGAGCGTGCGGCTGTTATGAATCAAAAACTGTCGCTTGTTTTAATTCAGTGAAACCGCAAGGTCGCCAGTTCAAATCTGGCCGGGGGCGTTCATACTTACTCACAGGATAACTCATACAACAGAGAAAGAACAAAACAAGAAACGCCTGAAGGTTCGGAGGATTTTCCGAAACAGAGTGAAGGAAACATCCTCCTTAAACACCTTTTACCAGACATAAGAAAACCTGAATGGTTTTCTTTGCACAAAAACTAAGGAGTTTTTTGTGTTTTCGTGAAAATCTGGTTCACATCCTGGCCGGGGGCGTTCATACTCACTCACAAAATAACTCACTCACAGAATACATCAATTTGTCATAATCATAATTCATTGCTATCCTTTTTTATTGATATATTGGACATATTATTTGGGCCCGTAGCTTAGTCTGGTTTGGAGCACTCGACTGATAAGAAATGTTTAAACGATAAGTTTAGACAATCAAGAACTGCTCTGACATCGAGCGGTCCGGAGTTCAAATCTCCGCGGGCCCATTATTTTCATTACATTTCAACATTTTGATTTCGCTTAATGGACCTGTAGCCTAGTCTGGATAGGGCAACAGCCTTCTAAGCTGTGGGTCGGGGGTTCGAATCCCTCCAGGTCCGCTTTTTTTATTTTATCACACCCTGCTCAGCATAACATTCTTTCGATCAAACCTTTACTTGAAAGGTTTGGTTCTGCATCAATCCAGGTCCGTTTCATATTATACTCAGATATACTTTATTGTTTTATTCTTTCATTCTTTTTTCCCTCAGGGCTTTTTTTAAAAGGCTTGGGTTCTTTGTGTTTTCGTGAAAATCTCAGGATGTTATTTATGTTAATGTATAGGAGGTTCGGAGGATTTCACGAAGTGAATATCCTCCTTAAACACCTTTTACCAGATTTTCTGTGAAAATCTGGTTCACATCCTGGCCGGGGGCGTTCATACTCACTCACAAAATAA
>CAYLQB010000034.1:0-10199 GCA_964385745.1 uncultured Methanosarcinales archaeon | reverse complement strand
TTTTTATCGAAAGTTTTTTAATGATAAATACAATTCTCTTATTATGAATAGCAAGACCTATGAATGTAAGAGTGCTATAATCGGCAGGAGGAAGCCAAGGGAGGAAATTATTGATGGTGAAATTGTTTATCCCTGCTATGTTAATCTGTCGCACAAGAACAACCCCCATTTAACCACAGAGACACCCTTTAAGTTCCTGGACTTTAAGGTTCATAAAATAATAATAAAGAATTTGGTTATAAACTATCTTATACCAGGAAATGATATAGTTATCAACAATCTTGAATCAATAACTGTTGAGCAGAGGGGTCCACACTTGTTTATTACAGGAGTTCAACACGATCAAGAGACATATGATGAAGAAAAAGGGCAGTGGTAATGAGACAGCTTATTACTTTTTTTAAGTAGGTTATATTGAGCGGGTTATAGCTTGTTTTATTGTTGTTATTTTTTCTCATCTCTTTCTTTTCCTTATTTTCTGTTTATCATATCGTAGATTCTTAACAGCCGGTTGTATTTTGCTGTTCTCTCCCCTCTGCATGGTGCTCCAATCTTTATTTGTCCACAGCCGAGTGCAACTGCCAGGTCAGCTATGAATGTGTCTTCTGTTTCCCCTGAACGATGACTTACCATTACATTCCAATCATTCTTGAATGCCAGTTTTGCCGCTTTTAATGATTCACTGACAGTTCCTATCTGGTTTAGTTTTAACAGAAGGGCGTTCCCTGATTTCATCTTTATTGCTTTTCTTATTCTCTTGGGATTTGTTACAGTTAAATCATCAGTTACGACCTGCACATTTTTTTTAGATAACTTCTCCATTATTCTTGAGAAACTCTTAAAATCATCTTCATCAAATGGGTCCTCAACAGAAAAAATAGGGTATGAATCAACCAGGTCTAAATAGTAATCCATCAATTCTTCCTTTCCTAACTCCTTGTTGTCTATGAGGTAAGTTCTTTTTTTCTTGTCATAGAAGTCACTCGCAGCTGCGTCAAACGCGAATCTAATTTTCTCTTTATAGCCGAGTTCATCAACTGCTTCTTCCAGTAAATCCAATGCTTCTTTGCTGTTGTTTAATGGAGGCGCGAATCCACCCTCATCACCTACATTGATTGCGTCTCTCCCATATTTTTTCAGTATGATATTGCCCAACTCGTGATAAATCTCAGATATTATTCTTACTTTCTCTCTGAAATCCTTTTCGAATAAGGGGCTTATCATAAATTCCTGGATGTTCAAATTATTTCCCGCGTGTTTTCCACCATTGATAACATTGGAAAATGGAGTTGGCATTTTTATATGGCTCTCATATTCTTCATTCCAGAATAGTTTTGCTATGTATTCGTACAACTCCATCCTGGATGAGTCCGCTCCGAGAACACAGGATGCCATGCTTAAGCCAAGTATTGCATTGGCTCCATACTTTGATTTGTTAGGTGTTCCATCAAGCTTTATCAGTTTCTTATCTATGAAGTTCTGTCTCTTACAGTTAACTCCAATTAATTCTCTTCCGAGGAGTTTTGCATTGGCGACTGCTTTCAACACCCCTTTTCCAAAGAACCTCTTGTTATTATCCCTCAATTCTAAGGCCTCATGGATTCCTGTTGAAGCACCACTTGGCACTATTGCCCTCGCATAATATTTTTTTGTACGCATATCAACTTCAACAGTTGGATTGCCTCTGGAATCAAGAACTTCCCTTGCATTGATATTTTCTATTTTGGCCATAAGAACACCCTATCAACTTTTTAAGTATGATTTTTTAATTCTATCCAAAATTATATAGGTTATACAACTTCTGTCTCTGTCTCCCCTGTTGTTCGTTTCGTTCTCTTAATTATACCACATTTTTTTATTAATTAACTTATTCTCTATTCTTACTCTTCCTTCTCAGCATTATCCTCTTTTTTATCCTCATTTAGCCCTGTATGTTCCTTCTCATCAGTTGTGTTTTCTTCTTCTTCGGGTAATCCGAGTTCATTATTCTCATCTTCTTCCTTCTCACCATTCCCTTTTTCTCTACTTTCATCGTTGACTGTTTCATTCTGCCCTTCTGTTTCTACATCTTTGTACTCATCTGTGCTTGTTTCTTTATCTTCCTCCTTAATAACTTCATTAACTTCGTTTAGGAGGTCCTTCAATGGTTTTTCTTCTTTGGTTATGTCATAATCAGGCCTTTCGAATCTCTTGATGTCCTCTTGATTTGCTCCAGTGTTGTTAGCGCCCTCTTCTTCTGGTTTTTTTGTTTCTCTATTTTCTTCTGGAGGCATTTCTTTCTTTTCTGTTTTTCTTTCAATCTCTGTTTCTTCATTGCTGTTTTCTTTCGGTTCTTCTACTTCTCCGACCTTTCCAGTTTCTTCTTTGTTTTCTGTTGTTCCCTCTTCCCCTGTTTTTTCTTCTGGTATTTCTTTGTTAATCTCCCCGGTTATTTTACTCTCTTGTTGATTTATTTCCTCCTTCTCTGTCTCTTCACGCTCAGGTTGATTTTGTTCTTTTTTATTATCTTCCTCTTTTATTCTCTTGCTGAGAATTTCTTCGTTATTGCCTTCTATGTCTGTTTTGTTTATTGATTCTGTCTGTTCATCAGGTTTTGCTTCACTTTCCTGGTTTATCTCCCTTTCTTTTTTCTCAACATTTTCTAATTCATTCTCATCCTCTTTTACCCTTTCAATGACTTTTTCAACCTTTTTGATGTCCTCCTTTAAAGTTGCCTCCTCCTTATGTGTTTCTTTTATTATCTTATCTTTGCCTTTCTTTTCAAGGGTGCCTTCAAGAATACTTTTGGCTAAGTTAACAGCATCAGCATGTGTTTTGGCAACGCCATTCTTTTGCAATTTCCTCGCGAATTCCTCAATCTTTTCATGTGTCAGAACCATTTTCTTCCTCCAGATATTTAATCATAATTCTTTATTATGTTTATATCCGATTTTCTATTCTATCTACATTTGATAATATTCTTATAACATCTGTTTCCGTGACAATACCCACCAGTCCTTCTTTTTTGTCAATAACAGGCAATCTTCTTACATTGTTGCTTGTCATTATGTAGGCAGCTTCTCTTATTGATGTTTCTGGCGAGACAGTTATGACATTTCTCGTCATAACATCTTTAGTTTTTGTTTTTTTTGGATTTTTATTTTTAGACATTACCTTTCTAACGATATCTGTATCTGTTATTATGCCGACAGGATGCTCTTTTTTCATTACCACAACGCTGCCTATTCTAAACTTTGTCATGATTTTTGACACCTTGTCCAATGTCATATCTTCAGTTACTGCTCTTACTTTCTTAGTCATAAAATCTCCAACTCTATAATCGTAAATTATCATGGTCTAACCTCCTTTTTATTATTCTCATCATTTAAAGTGATATTGATTTAAAAATCTATGTCGAAGTAATTTATGATGATACCTATCATAAATAGTGTTATGTATATTAATAAACCAAGCAAGGGCAAAATCCTGTATGAATAGTTAAAGCTAAACATTGATGCCACAATAAATACTGTTGATGAATACAGGGATATTTTGAGTAAGTCCTTGAATGGAGCTCTTTTCTTGAAAATAGTCAAAAAGACAGAACCCAGGATTGCAATGGTTAAAATAATTAATAGAAATTTAATGAACAAAAAGAGGTATATTAAGATGAAGAGCGTAGGTATTAATATAATTATGAGAATTTTAAGAGTTGTAATGAGGTCACTGTTACTCTTTAAATCAAAGAATTCAGAGTATGGCTCAGATATAACTTTCTCTTCTTTAAGAGAGCAATAGAAAGGTATTAAGGACAGGCAGGGCTCTTTTATATTTATTATGTCATTTGTTAAGAGCATATTTTCATTACTTATATTCCTGTCTGTTGGTGTGTAAACTATGTTATAATTGAAGTTAACATCCTGGGGTGCTTTTATGTCAGGATTAAATTTAAAGCTTGTAAATTTTGATATGGTTGAGTTGAGTTCGTTCGGAAAACTGAGTATTCCCTTTATATTAACAACAAACAAAATAAAAAGGCAGAGAAGTATAAGAATTGAAAAGTAAGAGAATGCTCTCTTGAAATTCTTTTTTATGAGTGTTCTGTAGGAGTCAGGATTAAGTGCTTCAAGGGTGAGTATTAAGAACGAAAAGCTCCCTTTGAGTATTGAAAGCCATAAGTTCTTCCTCCCTCTAAACATATCATTGCTATTATCAGCAGTTCCACTTTTACTTTTAACTTTAAACTTCATATCAGAACATTATTCTTTTGAGTATTTAAATTTTTTGAACAATTCCTCAAGAGCATTTATTTTAGTTTAACAAATTCTTCTCTCGTCACATTAAGGATAAATAAAGGTAACAATAAAAAGCTTTAAATAATATTGTTATTTCGAAAGGATAGATAAGTATTAAACCTTATAAAAAGATTAAGAGCAAATAAGAAAATATGGAAAATATAAAATATAGAAAATATAATTTATGTAACTTAACATAAAGACGGGTTGTACAAATTGTTAATACGTTAATATTTTCAAATAATTGAAAGGTGGTATTTATGGATCCGTTAAGAGCTTCGAAGGTTAATGAGCTTGCAAAGAGCTTGGTTGAACATGGAATTGCTTCCTCTATGGATGAAGCATTGAAACAGGCGGAGCATCTTGTTAGAGGGGAATCAAATGAGGAAATAAGGAATGTAAAAACTCCTGAGGAGATTAATTCTACAGACAATAAGGAGGTTGATGAAGAAATGAAAGTTGATGAGCATAACACTAAAATTGATGAAAAAATTAAACAGATTGATATTAATTCAAAGAGTATTGTTGAACTTCAAAACAAAACAAACGAAATAATCGGTGAGATAAATAAGATAGAAGAGACACTTGTTGGCATACTTAAAAGGTTAGATTCTGGTGGTATGTCAACTGCGTCGACTGCCAGTCAGCAGAATATTGGAAATAAACCGGACTCTAACAGAGGTTCTAAGGCAGATTCAAAGACAGAGGCAAAGCTGAGGACAGGCGGTTTAAAACCCGGTGATGTTAAGATTGAGGATTATTTCTATTCAGGCAGTAAGAAGAAGGAAAACTAATACCTTTCGCAGAAGTATTTTCGCGGTTAAATAGCAGGTAGTACACACTGTTTAAATTAGAGGTGGTAGTATGTTGAATTATATTGATATAAAGTATAAACCTTCAAAGAAGGACATTATTCTGAGTTATTACGTTGAATCAAACATTGATTTTAGGAAGACATGTGAGCAGATAGCTGCTGAGAGTTCGATAGGGACATGGACTAAACTTTCAACTATGAACAAGGGGATTGCTGTAAGATTAAAACCACACATTTTCTCTATGAAAAAGACAGGAGCAAAATCTGGCTACATTAAGATAGCTTATAATCATGAGTTATTTGAAGAGGGAAGCATTCCCCAGTTGTTGTCAAGTGTTGCAGGGAACATATTTGGTATGAGAATAGTAAAAAACTTACGGCTTCTTGATATTGAATTTCCAGATAAGTATATAAGAGGTTTTAAAGGTCCTAAGTTTGGTATTGCGGGAGTGAGAAAACTCTTCAAAATAAAAAAAAGGCCTTTAGTTGGAACAATTGTCAAGCCGAAGGTTGGTCTAACATCAAAACAGCATGCGAGAGTTGCATATGAGTCATGGATAGGTGGTTGTGATGTTGTTAAGGATGATGAGAATCTGACCTCTCTGCCCTTTAATCGTTTCGATGAGAGGTTAAGAGAAGTCATGAAGATGAAAGAGAAAGCAGAACTTAAAACAGGAGAGAAAAAGGGTTATATGGTCAACGTTACTGCTGAGACAGGGACAATGCTTCACAGAATGGATCTGTCAAAAGAATCTGGCAATGAGTATGCAATGGTTGATATACTGACAACTGGTTTCTCTGCATTACAGACAGTTAGGAATTACAACGAAGAAGTGGGTTTGATAATACACGCACACAGGGCGATGCATGCCGCTATCACGAAGAACAAGAAGCATGGAATTTCAATGCTTGCAATAGCAAAGATTGCGAGGTTAATCGGAGTTGACCAGCTTCACATTGGAACAGGAGTCGGCAAGATGGAGGGCTCCAAGTTAGAGGTGAGAGAGATAGAAGATGAAATGGAAGATAATTTCTTTTCTACAAGAACCGTGGATAAGGGACTTAAATCTAAGGAAACTAAAAGTGCAGCAAAAATTAACTTCTTAGAACAGGAATGGCACAGCATAAGACCTGTTTTTGCGGTTACTTCAGGTGGTCTTTATCCCGGGCTGGTTCCTAAACTTATGAACTTCATGGGCAATAATATAATAATACAGGCAGGCGGGGGCATTCATGGTCATCCTCATGGAACAAGGGCAGGGGCGACGGCGATGAGGCAGGCAGTCGATTCTGTGCTTGAAGGAATAAGTTTAAAGGAGTATAGTAAACATCATAAAGAATTAAGAGAAGCAATTAAACTTTGGGGTTATAAATAAACAAAATAAAATGAAAGAATAGGACAATAGCATTATTCGCCGAATACTCAGTATTATCTGCAAGTTCTTTTTATTTTCTGGATATCCTGAATCTCTTTTGAATATATGATTCCGGACTTGTATTCCTGCCCTTTGCACTTTTAACCTGCGTTCTATATTTATATACTACAGAATAATAATCTTTAAATAGTGTTACAACTACTCCTGAGTGACATTGTTGTATAACTATACTTAAATGGGTAAAACAGTAAAATTTATAAAAGAGAAACATTTGTGCTGTCTGTATATAAGTATAGTTTTGGAGTATGCTTTACTCGTTAAATTATTGTGCTGAATGTTAATTTAAAGCATAGAAAAATACAAATTTAAATTAAAATAAATAAATAATAGGGGGTTGGAAAATGAATAAGAATTTTAAATGTGTTATACTTTTAATGACCTTATTTTTAATGGTTGGTTTTCTCAGTGGTGCAAAATTAACATCTGCTAGTTTGAATGTTGTTCTAGTAGAACCTGCGAATAATAGTACGCTAGTCATTCAGCCTTCAACCCATGCTAATGTAACCTTTGTTTATAATGTGTCGAGTAATCACTCAAATGCAATATCTCTTAATTGCTCTTTGTACTTAAATAGCATCCTTAATGATACCTCCTCAAATATAAATGCAAGTAACACGAGCACCAGCCATCAGTACAATTTCAGCGAAATGTTGTGCGCCGGTAACTTCTTTTGGTATATAAATTGTAGTGACCCTGACAATAATGAGAATGCTTCTAGTTCTATTAGGAATCTAACTATTGATACTGCTCCTGTATGGAATGCTTCTTCCAATTATACAATTACAATAAATGAGGATCAGACAAATGCAACACCAATAAATCTTTCAGATTATGCCTTTGATGCAGATGCAAACGATACATTAACATTCTCTGTTTACTCTGAGAATACCTCTCAGGTTGACTGCTCAATAGAAAATGTTAGTTTGTTATACTTCCATCCAGCTTCTAATTGGAATGGAGTTGCCGTTTGTGGAGTTAAGGTTAGTGATGGAGTCGCATCTAATAAAACAAATGTAACAGTAAATGTTACTCCTGTTGAAGATCCTCCAGTCATAGAATCAATATCTGATAAAACAGTCAATGTAAAATCTAAGTTTACATTACAAGTTCACGCTTACGACCCAGACAATGATCCGTTAACCTATTCTTTATCAACAAAACCCGGTAATATGACCATAAGTTCAACAGGTCTTATAGAATGGTGGACTACTTCATCAGACCGCGGATCTCATACAGTTGTTGTAAATGTAAGCGATAATCAGGGTAATTATGCAACAGAGTCCTTTGACCTTAATGTTATAACTCCACAGATGATTGAGATATCTGACATTGACTCTGTTATTGATGGCGTTTCTGACAAAAACCTCGGTGAGGGTGACACTTTAGATGTTGAGCCGAATTCTAATGTTGCACTTGATATTGAGGTTGAAAATCTTTACTCACATGATGACCATGTCTATATAGAGAATGCTGTTTTGTCAGCTACAATAGTTGGCATAGATGATGGTGATGATGTTGAAGAGGAGACATCAGAATTTAAGATAAGATATGATGACAGTGTGAGGAAAACACTCAATCTGAAAATTCCATTAAAGGTAGAGGAAGGTGAGTATGACCTCATAATTAAAGTTGAAGATGAAGATGAGCTTGGATATACGCAAAGCGATGAAGTGACTTTGCATGTTAATGTTAGGAAGGATAAACATGATGTTAGAATAAGAAATTATGAAGTGTATCCTTCTCAGGTTTCATGTGATAGACATGTGGAATTAAATGCTGAAGTGAGAAATTTAGGGACAACTTATGAGGATGAAGTTGTATTTTCAGCACAAAGCTCAACTTTAAATATAAATGAGAGGAGTAATTTTGAGCTTGATGATGACCCATGGGCCGATGAGAACTACAAAAAGGTACACTATGAGTTTGATATTCCAGCTACAGCAAAGGCGGGAAATTATACAATAATCTTAAGGAGTTACTATAGTACTGATGAATTGTCTGATTACAAGATCTTACATCTTATGGTTAGCGACTGCCAGACCACACCGACAACTCCAGTAACACCTACAACGCCCTCCAATGCAACACAGCAAAACACAACAATTGTGGTCCAGACACCAACGACACCTTTTTATCCAGCGGTTGGAGTTCAGGAAAAACCATTTACAGAAACAACAGGTTTTATGATACTCTTGATTGCCGCAAATGTACTTATTGTTGGACTTATATTAATCTTGATAGCGAAGTTATTGCTGGCAAATAAGTAAGAGAGATTGCTCAAAAAACAATTAAATTTTTTATTTGATATTTATTTTTTAGTTTTAATTTTTTATATTCTTAATTCCAAAGCAATATGCTTTATCTGGCTTATGATATCCTCTGTTTTTGATTGCGGGATAATCTATTTTATTTTGCTCTTCCTTGGTTTCTCAACTTTTGATTTATCAATTTCTCAATCTCTGATTTATCAATGAATTGTCATAAATAGGTTACTAAACTTATTATTTAAAATAACCTTCTAATCAAATAAATAAATATAAACAAGCATGACTTTACAATCTTTTTGATGAGTGTAAATCAGGGATTAAAAGAAATTAAGAGACAGGGCAGGGGATTTACTTCTTTCTATGATTTTAAATCTGGTGGAGTCGGGGGCGCTTACAAGAATCTATTCTTTAAGGGACTTGTTTCTGCTATCCCCTATGATAGAGAGAGAATAATGTGGGGAAATTCTGAACAGCTGATTAGACCAATGTATAAACAGGCCTGGTTGAACAGCACAAAATCAAATCTGGTTTTAAAGCTTCGCGACAGGAGCTTAGGCCTTAGAGAGTTCAGGAGAACAATATTTAATCTTAGCGGGTGGTTTGCTGATGAGGTCTTCAGGCATTATTTTTCTTCTAAGGTAAATACAGTGCAAACATTTTCAGATGATAAGGTTGTAGATTCTCTTCCTGCATTAGATAATAAGGTGTATTTTATAACTATCCTTAGAGCCGCACTCCTGCCTTCTCTTGCTGGTGCTGCTGCATATAATGAGTTATCCGGGAAGAATTTGTCTGACTTCATACTTGCTGATATGAAAAGGGTGGAAACAACAGGAGAAAATGGAAGCACATCAGTGAGCATTAAAAACAACCCTATTATAGGTTATACAGAGAATAACAAATCAGTCGTGCAGGATAATTTTATTATGCCGAGAACTCTTGAAGATACCCTGAAAAACATTCAAAAAGGAGTTTCTCCTGAATCAAAGCCCAAGTTTGTCTTTTATGATCCCATGTTAGCAACGATGAAAACATTATCTACTACAATAGGGATGTTTAAGAGGACTCTAATGAGAGAATACGATTACTCTGTTAATAATTCAGACATAATTGTTATGGGTTTGTTCGGTGTAAATCCTTTGAGCACAGACAGCCAGTCAAAGCAGATTTATGATAAAACAGGAAAAAAGGATGATATAGGTCTTGGAATGTTTTTAAGGTCAGATGAACTTAAAGGTATAAAGGTTTATGTCTTAACATTAGATGACCATCTGAATGAAATCTTTTATATTGTTCCTGGTTTAGGAGATGCAGGTGACAGATGCTTTGGTGATGAAAAGAATATGCTGAATATTGCACAACTCCTCTCCAAAGATGATTATCTTATTCCCAGGAAAGATGTGTTCTC
>CAYLQB010000033.1:0-10277 GCA_964385745.1 uncultured Methanosarcinales archaeon | reverse complement strand
ACAAAATAGTAATATTTATATATTAGTTTAATTTATCTTTCTCTATGGTTATACTCTTCGACAGATTCAATCTTCCTGAGGACATTTATAAGGTTATATTTGCAACAAAACAGCAGGTTATAGTCGCTAAACTCCTTGTTAGCTTCTTAAAGGAAAATGGTTCAGAAGTGAACAAATCAGGGATGAGTTTATTTGCAACACGCTTGCACGACGGACAGATTATAACAACAATAAACGAACCGGGTCTTGCAGGCAAAAAGATAAAGATATCTTACAATAAAAGACAATTCTACGATAGAATACTAACTCCAATGAAGAGTATGGGCTTAATTGATTATGATTTGTATAAAAAGACATACAGGTTAAGCAAAAACTTCAGCAAAGAATTGACAAAGATAGGAATTATGTGGAACAGAGAAATGGAGAAAAGATAAAATATACTAAACAAGAGAAATATTTCTAACTAACATGCCCGCAACAGCAGGAAGACGAAACACAATAAGCAAGCCCTAAGAAAATAAACAGGAGAATAAAGAGGTAGAGCCCTCTCGAAACAAGAAGATGATGGCAAAGAGTCAAAGTACAGGGAATAGAAGAAGATTAACAAGAGATTTTACTAAAATAAATGAGGCAGATCCGTTGACAAAAGCAGCTGTAAATAATTCCATATTTGCCATCGCGATGAGAGAAGTGTTGAACAAAAAAAACAGAAAGAGGAAGAAGACACTCATCAAGAAAATAAGCGATTTTGTTCAGAAAGATAATGTTATGGAAATTTTAGATGTAGAAGCAATTAAAATCGGCTCAATGACAGGAGCGAATGTAATAATAAGCATTGAGAAAATTGGGAATGAAAATGACAAAAACGATAATTTGATGATAAAAGTAAAGGTTACAATATTCCGCGAGAATAATTCAGGAAAGTTCGAGAAATCAGAATACTACACGCTTGCCAGACCAGCATTAATCGCCTCATCAACTCCAATAAAAGAAGTCCTTGTCGAAGCAATAAAGGAGAATTACATAGAGAGAGAAGACAGAGTTGTCTGTATTGATGATGGGTTTGGGGCTGGATTTAAAGGAGTCATATCTGTTTTTGATGTCAAGGATTTATTTTTCAACATAAATGTCTATAAATTCACTGACTCAATAAATCCTGAAATCATTGAAGCGGTAATAAACATTGCATTGGAAATTGGAAGGGAAGGCAGAGAAGGAAAACATGTAGGAACCGCATTCATAATAGGTGAAAGGGACCAGATAATGAAATTTGCAAAACAAATGATAATAAATCCATTCAACGGTTACCCTGAAAATATGAGGAATATAATAGACCCTGAATTAAAAGAAACAATAAAAAATCTGGCCCAGCTTGATGGTGTCTTCATGATAGATAATAAAGGCATAATCATATCAGCAGGCACTTATCTTGATATAAACACAAATATTCCAGAAATAAAAAATCTAAAGGGATTTGGAACGAGACACAGGTGCGCTGCTGCCATAACAAAACATACAAAGGCAATCGCAGTAGTTGTATCAGAATCAGGAGGAAAAATAAGGATATTTAAGAATGGAAAAATAATGATGACCCTCATATAAACACAGCAAAGCTTCATAGCAAAGCTTTATAAAAGAACCATTATCATATTCATGTAGGGGCTCGGAATCCCGCAAATTCAAACTAACCCCTACTTTTTATTTTCTTTTTTATTTTATGTTAACTTAATTTTAATAATAGAACCACATAATAGAATCATAGTTTAAGAAAGTTTTTTAAACAAAAATAAAATCTCATCTTTATGGAAAACAAAACAGTGAGAATACTGTTCCCCCTATTGTTCACAATATCCTTAATAATTACAATACTATTGGCTCCTTTATTTATAATAGTATCTTCACTGATTTACATGTTCAAATGGTTAATATAAATAAATGAAAATTATGAATAAATGCAAATCCAACAATTATTAAATAATAAAAGACAAAAGATGATGTAAATGAGTAAAAAGGTAAATTTAAAAGATAAGGAAAGGAAGAAGAGCAAAGCAGAAATAAGAGAAGAAAAGAAAGAAAAAATTCTTAAAATAATAATCGGCCTGGTTACCGCCTTTCTAATGGCGTCAGGTATACTTGGCTATGTTAATAACAGCTCAACAAACAGCAACGCAGATTACCATGGAGTAAGGTTCAGCAGAGACGCTAATAATTATTATTGGGTTGCGAACATAAATGGCAAAAAAATGAATTTTTATTATCACCCAACACAACTGGAATTCATGAATGTTTCACCAATAATAAAACCAAGATTATTATCTGCAAAGTATGTAATAATTCTATTTAATCCCAATCAAGACAGAGATGTTTTGAGTTTTTTAGACCTGACCAGATTCGATATCACAAACGCACTGCTAAGCAGGGGTATAAATGTAGCAAATGGAATTACACAGGAGAACAGCCAATATAATCTTTCAATAATGAACTGCAACCAAAGCTCTGAATATATTCCTATTATTTACTTAACTCTTGGAAACAAAACAGACATTATTCTAAACAATACTTACAAGAACTGCATAATCGGGGAGGCACAATCAACAAGGGAACTGCTGGCTGTAAGAGACAGATTTCTTTATATGATTTATGGAGTTATGGATTAATATAACTCAAAAATAATTTAAGAAGAGGTATATCAAAGAATACAGGCGGCAATCCTGACAAAATCAAATCAAAGTTAGATGATTAACATGGCAGAAGAAAGCAAGAACAAAGGAAAAGAGAAGGACAATGATAAAAATAATAAGAAAAAAGAGAAGAACAAAAAATCATTGGTAAGATTATTCATTATCTTAACATTTATATTGTTAATAATAGTGGTTGCTTTAAGCATTAAATATTCAAACCATGTTAAAGAGTCAAAGGATAATTTTGATTACAATGGATACCATTTCACAAAGGTTGGGCATTTATGGAGCACTACAATAGCAAATCCCAAGTATCCGGTATGGTACTTCCATTTTAGTCCAAAACAGGTTGACAGCATTCCAACAACAGGAGAAATGAGTGATGAGTTTAAGAGCTCAAGACATGTTTATTTGACATTCAATCCAAACGAAACAAACTTATCCTACACTGCACTAGTCGCAGGTGATTTAACACTTGGTTTAGTAAAGTATTTCGACAAGACAGTAAGACCTGCATGCACTCTCAACACAACTGAATGTGAGAATGTAACAATAATAACATGCGAAGAAGCAGAGAAAGAACATGAAGCAACTATATTCTTAAATCAGGATGGTCCTGCACAGATAACATATGGAGAATACTGCATAGAAATTCAAGGCAGACAGGCGGACCTTGTCAGGGCATCCGAAGATTTTCTCATGAAATATTATGGAATTATCAGATAAAGAAGCACTCACCAAGAATTCATCGTGAACATAGATAATTTAGCAAATTCAGCAGAGGACCCAAATAACATATTTTACTAAATGAGCAACTTGGTTTCCGCAGGATTTACTCTACTGCCTCAAAACTTTACTCTT
The DNA here is from genome assembly GCA_964385745.1 of uncultured Methanosarcinales archaeon. Lineage (GTDB taxonomy): Archaea > Nanobdellota > Nanobdellia > Woesearchaeales > WAPY01 > CAYLQB01. The sequence continues at coordinate 6,735 of CAYLQB010000033.1, read as the reverse complement.
TTAAAACAATTTTCAACCGCCCAGAATCAAGTGCTTCTTCAATCAAGCGGCCAATCTTATTTTTCTTCGATATCTTTAAAATAGCGTTGGAGCCAATGTTCGCGTTCATCAAGAAATCATCATCGACAAATATATCGATGTTCTTATTTGCAAACTTCTGTTTAAACCTTAATATGACGCTCTTCTTTCCAATATTAAAATCAAAGTGCAAAGTATTTTTTCTCGGTTTTTTTGACAGCTCCTCAATATCAATATTAACACCGAGTTGCTTCTCAATCATATCTATGTTCCTGCCCTGTTTTCCTATAACCTTCGAGATTGCCCTCGAAGGCAGATAAACAACGCACTTATTGTCAGATACAAACTCGACTTCTACACTATCAGAGAACTTTCCAAAATACTCTTCAACACTCCTGGCAGCCAACTCCCTCAAAGGGTTTATCTGTGCTTTAACAGGAACAACAACTGTCTCTTCTCCGTAAGAATAAACCTCAAACTCAAGTTTCTCTGTCTCAAAGTCCTCAACAACGACAACAGGCCTTGCCAAATCCGCCTCTGTCATTCCACTCGGGACTTTAACAATCATTCTCAAACTGAGAACCTTATCAACCTTTCCTCCTCGAATAAATATAACTGTATCAATGACATTGGGTATTACACCAAGTTCAATCCTGCCTAAGAATCTCTGAATTGCATCTATGGGCTTTGTAGCATGAACAACACCTGCAAGTCCAATACCTGCCAACCTTAAATCACTAAACAACTCAAAGTCCTTTGTGTTTCTCATCTCATCAAATATGGTATAATCAGGTCTTGACAAAAGAAGTATATCATGGATTTCCTGGGGAGTGCCGTGGGAAATTGCGTACTGCGTTATTTCAGATGGTAAAACAAGGTCTCTCGGTGCCTCTATCGTCTTAACTATTTTACCCTGTGACGCATAAAACTCAGCAAGTGCCTGTGCAAAAGTACTCTTTCCATGTCCTGGTGCGCCTGCAAGGAGAATGCCCTCTGCCTGCTCAGCGATTCTTTTCATCAGCTTCTCAGACAAATGATAATCTGAGAGTGATAATTTCTTAACAGGCCTAACAGCTGTAATCTCCCAGCCATCAGACAAAGGAGGCCTTGTTATAACAATCCTGAAAGAGGCGATTTGAACTATTGTACTGCCTGGCCTGTCAAGCTCTATAAAACCATCCTTCTCTGTTCCAGCAACTTCTATAATGTTCCGGGCGTATTCATCTATGTCTTTTCTGCTGAGTTTTTTATCCCTGATTTTTACAAAAGCCCATTCTCCAGGCCTTCCCTTCTTAGCAAATGGAAAAGTGTCTTCGCGCAGATGAACGCTCATTGTTGTATCATCAAAGAATTCCTTTATTTTAAGGTCAAATGTTTTTACTCCTGATTCAAATAGTATGTATTTGATTCCCTTGACAGAAGCAAGTTTTGCCTGAACTTTATCACCGGTTATTAAGCAGGCATCTTCATCATAAGCGATATCTCTAATCATTGCATCAATCTCTCCTAAAGATGCGCCTTTTATTTCATAGTGAGTCGGCCGCTTACCTGCAAATCTTATTGAGAAACCATATTTCTGGCTTAACTCCTTGAGAAGCTCTATCTCATCCAGGCCCAAAAAACCTATAGCGCGGTCCTCATTTGCCTGATGTTCAAGCTCGGCAAGAACTGCCTCGTGTAGAATAAGCTCATTAAAAGACAGTTTATTCTCTTTCAACTTCCTTGACACGAATCCATCAATAAGAGCAGATGTATCAATAGTTATTTTATCGTGATGTACAGCAACATTTTTTTTGCTCGCATCATCTAATCCTTTTTTTGTCATGTCAGAAAGAAAAAAATAGAAGTTTAAAAACTTTGTTATAGAGTTCAGAGCTATTTAGTAAATACTACTGAAAGATAAACAAAAAGTTTTAAATTCCCTGGCTCAATCCAACAGGACATGATAAAAACAAAGAAACAGGCGATAATGGCTTTGTCAGATGTTGAACCACGATTTGTGTTCTGGCTGTGCGATGGAACAACACTCAAAAACCTCGATGAACTCCTCGAATCTCTGAATTACATGAGTAGAGAAACATTTCATTACCATGTCAACAAGAAAAAGAATGACTTTGCAAAATGGATAAATGACATAATAAAGGATGAAAAACTTGCTAACAACCTGTACAAAGTCAAGACAAAGAAAGAAACAATAGACATATTAAAAGCAAGGGTTGTCTGGTTGAAGGTAAAAGCGGGATTGCTCGATAAATCAGAATTGATTACAAAGAAGAAAAGAACGAGAAGAACATTAAAGAAAAGAGCAAAGAGAACATCAAAAAGTAACATGGCTAAAAAAGAAATTGATAAACCTCAAGAAAAAAGTGAGCAGGATAAACAGACATTGTTGAATTTGCTCTAATTCTCTACTATTGAAACATTTTTGCTAAAATATTACTGAAATACTATCCAAAATATTTTGCCCTGTTAATAAGGGATTCACTGTATCCATTATACTTCTGCGATATGTAAATCCTGTATTTCTTACCCTTGATTGGCTCGACATTGCCAAATGTTTTCAGCATATACTGTTCAAACCTGGACCCACCCTTTTTATGGCGGGCAACAACCTGCAACAATCCCTTAATCATCAAGTGCTCTTTTGAATCAGATATCATCTTGTAACACAATTTCAGACCTGCTGCCTGAGGTGGATTAAAGAGTATTGCATTAAAGAACCCGTGGATGTTTTTAAATGAAAAACTCTTCACAACCTTAACATTAACATGATTGAGTTTGGCATTCATCTCAGCCAGTTTCAAAGCGCGCTCATTTACATCGCTAAGAAGAACTTCTGTGTCAGGGAATAATTTCTTTATGACAATCCCTGCAACTCCATAACCACATCCCAAATCAAGAACTTTCCATCCCTGCTTGATTATAGCACTGTTAACTAAGAATCTTGTTCCGTCATCAACCTTTGATTTTGAGAATACACCCGGTGCAGTGTAAAAAGAGAACCTCTTACCTCTCAAAAAAGTCGTTATAATCTTCAGCTTAAATGGAGAGGTCTGCTTTTCTGAAAAGTAATGCTCCATAACTATGAATAAGACAAAGCAGAATAAAAAGATTATGTTTTATTAGTGTTTTATCAAGCATAACAATATTAAGAATAAACCTAATTTACCTGTTCAACCATTTCTTAAGTTTAGAATAGGACATTGTGTTTATCACATCCTGCTCTTTTGCCCAGCCACGCCTTGCCGTCCCAATTCCGAGCTTCATAAACTTCAAATTTGACTTTGCGTGTGCATCTGTATTTATAACTATTTTCGCCTTTGAAAAAACTGCCTGCTTAACATAGAAAGCATTTAAGTCCAACCTGCTCGGCTGTGAATTAACTTCCAGCGCAATATTATGCTCTTTTGCTGACTTTATAATTTTATCAATGTCAACATCATAGGGCTCTCTTTTACCTATTAACCTGCCAGTAGGATGAGCGAGGATATGAACATAAGGATTTTCCATTGCCTTCAATATTCTCTTCGTCATCTCTTCTTTTGTAGATTTGAAACCTGAATGAATTGCTATGATAACAACATCAAGCTTTTTTAGCAGAGAATTATCATAGTCCAAACTTCCATCAGAAAGTATATCGACTTCCATACCTTTAAGTATTTTTATAGGCAATGACTCATTGAGCTTGTCAATTTCCTTATTTCTTTTAATAACATCCTCTCGAGAAAGACCATTTGCAATCCTCTCTGATTTAGAATGGTCTGTTATCGCTATGTATTCATAACCCATCTTTTTCGCTTCAACAGCCAACTCCTTTATTGTGTCAGTGCCATCACTATAATTTGAATGTATATGCAAATCCCCTCTTATTGAGTTGTAATCAAGAATTTTAGGCAGGTTATGGTTTAAAGCAGATTCTACTTCTCCTGTGTTCTCCCTCATCTCTGGAGGAATAAACTGCATCCCTAATTTTTCATAAATTTCTTTCTCCGTTCTCCCGGCTATTTTTCTCTTATTATTATCAAACAAACCATACTCATTGAGTTTCCAACCTCTTCTTTTACAAAGCTCTCTAAGCTTTATGTTATGGTCCTTGCTACCTGTAAAATACTGGAGTGCAGAGCCAAAGCTCCCATTTTCAACAACTCTCAAATCAACCTGTAAGTTGTTGCTCAATACAATAGATGATTTTGTGTCTCCCTTAGCGAGTATTCTAACAACATCTTCCATGCTCGTAAAATAATCCATTATCGGCTTTGGGTTCTTCGAAACAACAAGTATATCTAAATCACCTACTGTCTCTTTCATCCGCCTGGTTGAGCCAGCAAGGTTAATCTTTTCAACCCCTTTTAATAACTTCAACTGGTTAATAATCTCCTCTGCTATTGGAAGTCCAACACCGAGCAAGAACCTCCCCTTCTGCTTCATAGCAATGTTTATGCTCCTAAGAATACTTGCCTCACTCTTCTCACCGAAGCCCTTTAACCTGGCAAGCCTGTGTCTTTCAGCTGCTTTCTTCAATTCATTAACAGATTTTATTCCCAATGTTTTATACAAAAACATGGCCTTTCTCGGACCAACTCCAGGTATTTCAACTATATCAGCCACGCCTGCAGGAATCTTCTTCTTCAAGTCCTCATAATAACTTGATTTTCCTTTTTCCAGGAATTCAGATATTTTCTCGGCAATGCTCTTTCCAACACCAGGGATTGAATCAAGTTTATTGTTTTTGTAATAGAGCTCAATGTCCTCTCCCAAGTTCTCGATTGACCTTGCCGCTTTCTTGTATGCCTGCGGCTTAAAAGCAACACCTAAAACATCGAGCAAATCAGCAATATTAAACAATAAATCCGCAACTTCCTCATTCTTCATAAATAGGATATTGTTCTTGTTAAATAAAAAGTTTTCTGAATATGCTGAATAAAAACAGAGGTGAATATCACAAATTATTAAACAGAAGAAGAAAGTTAATTAAGGTTCTCTTTTAAATAATCATTTGCTTTTTTTAACATTTCTCTTGTATTGTCATATGTTATTCTCTTCAACGCATCATCATAGTTTAACCAAGCAAAATCAGTGTGTTCAAAGGATAATTTTACATCTTTCGTCTTTGTCTCTGCAACAAAAATAACCACCTCTTTAAAGTATGACTTACCATCCTCAGAATGATGATAACTCATTTTTTCTCTAAAATCAGGTAATATCTTCAAGTCAATGATTCCTGTTTCTTCCTGTGTTTCTCTTAGTAATGTTTCAATATCGGTTTCATTTCCCTCCTTGTGACCTTTGACAATACCCCAATGTCCCTGAGGATAATGCAACAATAAATATTTAATATGACTGTCTTCTCTCCTAAAAATAATAGCACCAGAATCAAATTCTTTTATCATAAGAATAAGAAAATTAAAAATAATAAAAAACTTTTGTTTTATCTTTGTTTACCTAGCTAAAAATGCCCAGAAAGGTCTCTTAACCCTGACTGTACCATTGCTGTTGACGACCTCCTCTGAATAAAGAGCAGGTAGTATTCCTAATATCTTAGCATGGACATTCACCCTGACAACAACAGTGTCATTGTTCGGCAAGGTTATGTTCTCTATCTTTGTTTTGTCCATGTTGAAGTTATCAGGCATGAAAGATGCAATTATTGTCTTATTCTGCATTAATCTGTGGTCATTTCTTAACCTTTCCAAGAATGCCCTTCTAAGTGTCTTTTCTCTCATAAAGAATCTTACTTCTGTCTTCAACTCTGCCTTGTTAGCACCGCTTATATTGACAAGCTCATGGGCTATATGAGAGTTATTTGAGATATGTCTAACAGCATTCCTGTTCTTAATCATGTGTGAAACAAGCTGATGTCTAAACATGGGATCTTTTAAGGTCACATTCAAATCCTCTTCAACACTACTATTCAGCTTCTCCGAGTGATCTATTCTGGTTATAAACTGAGAGAAGCATTCCTTTCTTATTTCAGGCAAGGTTTTATTTGTATGAAGGGTTAAGTTTGCAACACAATCCCACACACTGCTATGTGCATTCCTTGCAACATACATTCCGTGTGTATGTTGAACTCCTAACTTACTCTCACAAATATATCTTAACTCTACTGCTGGAAGAGCATTCTTAAACTTCATCTTTAAACCAGCTACACACCTTGCTATTTCGATTTCTGTCTGTGCCCTGGTTGAACGGTTGTTTGGGGCGTTGCCTCCAATCTTTGCACTTATCAGCCCGGGTCGTACTGATGGTTTATGACCTCTATCTCCATTATCATTCTCCTTAGCTCCAGCAGAACCATTTACATGCACAGAGGTTGCAGCCGCATTGTTAGTGTTATTCTCATTAGCTCCGGCAGAACCATTTACCTGCGCAGAGGTTGCAACTGCACTGGTGTTCACATTAACATTGGCATTCACATTCACGTTCATACCACTATCTGCACTTACAAGCAGTGAGGACAACATTACAAAAAATACCAATGCAAAGATAATTCTGAATTTCATCTTGTATCACCTATAGTAAGGTTGTAAAAAATTATTTAAAAAGCTTTCTCTTATACTAACATATGATTAATGTTGGTTGTTGCGGACTGAGCTTCTTTCCAGCCAAAAAACTCCTTGGAGACAATTGGAGAAAGGAGTTTAAGAATCATATACAATGCTATGCGAGCAAGTGTGATGTCCTTGAGATTAACAAAACATTCTACGGAATTCCAAG
>CAYLQB010000032.1:0-10325 GCA_964385745.1 uncultured Methanosarcinales archaeon | reverse complement strand
GCGTTGACAACTGGCTTTGGAAATTTAGAGTAATCATCAATTAATCTTGGACATGCAGTATTCACAAAGCAGTCGATAAAGGGAAAATTTTCCAGCTGTGAAAAATCAAGAGTGTCAAATGCAAGTATATAGACCTCTTTTCCCTTCCTTTTCAGTTTGTCTTTAAGTGAGAGAGCGAGTTTCAGATTATTCTGACCTGATTTTTCACTCATAAGAATACCTATCTTCTCTGCCTCAAGGAAGGCAGTAATTCCTGCTTTAATATGCCCCTGATACTTCTTAACCTCCTGCTCATCCAATTTTTTGAAGACCTTTGTAAATGGATTGTATACATAAACCGGTTTTTCTGTTTCTAAGTAAACAGCGATCGGGTGGAATCTTCCTGTCCCGATGTAAATGAAGAAATCTACTTTGTTCATTACACTTGAAGCAGCATTAACATCACAACCGAGAATTTGTGCCTTATGTCTTGCTCTGACTCCTTTACCAATAAAAACCTTCTTACCAATTGATTCAAGCTGCTCTTTGAGTTCTTTCATCTTATGATAATGCTGGACAGTTGTGACAAGACCAATCTTCTCAGGAAGTCCTTTAACTGATTGTAATGCCTCTGGACTCAGCAATAAGTCAACATCTGATTTTGCTTCTACATAAACAACTCTCATAACAGTACAGGAAGAAATGCCTCCTTTAATAATTTTTGGTAGAACTGATAAAACAAAGAGGAAAGAAAAAGTTGATTTATTCAACGGGCTTACCTTGCAGAGTCGGCCTGTCTCTCATGCTCTAATTTCTTTGATATTGCAAAGGATGTCTTGTTTAAATTGTAAGCATTAATAATCTCATCAGCAAGACACTCTGCATAACTCTTTTTCTTGTTGAATGAACTTGCATAAGCTCCCTGACAGAAGTATCTCAAAGCAAGGTCAATTCTTCTCTGTGGGGCACATTCAACTGCTTTTGGATAACGGGCTCCTCCATACTCAATGCTTATAACAACTTCTCTAGGAGCAGCGTTTTCAATTGCTTTGACAAGAACTTTTAACGGATTCTGCTTCAACCTTTTCTCTATGATTTTAAGTGCTTCTTCAACTTGCTTATAAGCGGTCTGTGCCTTACCTGTTGTCTTATAAGAGGTTATTCTATGCTTCTTGCCCTTGTGCCCTGCAATCATAACCTTATTAATTAATCTCTCAACTATGAACAACTTTGATTTGTGAAATCTTCTGCCCGCATACTTTGCTCCTGTCTTTGGAACATATCTGGGCTTTAAGACCATGTAATCTTTAAGTCCTTTATCCTCAACTACAATACCCTCTGTGCTCCACAATCCAAACGCTTTTATTTCAGAGTCCATGTTCTTATTTTCAGATTCCATCTTCTTGTTTTGGGATTTAGAGAAGCTTTATAAAGTTTTCTGTTGATAAATTGGTTATTTGTATAAATACTGAAAGAAGAACAATCCGCAGAGGCATATTATTAACTGATAAAGCGAATCATTAAAATTTAAGCATATCATACAAACTTCTCTTTTTAATTTTTATCTCTCCGGCATCCTGAAGCAGAGGGACCATTGCATTAACTTGACCTGAATTTAGCACATACAAAAAGTGAGAAGGAGATATTTTCCTCAATGTATAAAAAATGGATGATTGAGTTATGGTATTTGTGCTTTTGAGATAAGTTATATATTCTTTGTCCACAAAAACAACATAATTTGTTCCATCAACCAGGAATAAAGAGGTCTCATTCTCTGCAAAGACATAATTTGTTTTGTTGATAAAGAATGCATGCCTGTTTTTATTATTAGATTTTATCATTGACTCATCATAAGGAGGAATCAATTTCCTGCCATTATTCTCAAAGTATTTCTCATCCCAGGACAACACCTCCTTGATTTTGTTTCGGAGAGTATCATCTTCTCTTTCTGTATTAAGGAGTATTTTATTTTTGGAAAGTTCAAAAGGAAAAATCTTACCCTCTTTTTTAGTATAATCCTCATTTTCAAATTCATGCTTCATATATCTCTTTAAATTTGGATCATTCTTTATTATGATATAACCATTCGTGAGAACCGTAGAATCACCAAGAAAGCAAATAAAGGAATACTTGGAGGGATACTGTTTCTTAATTATGTGAATCAAATCCCCAAGTATGTCACTCAAGTCCTTTTTTCCATGCAGATAATGCACAGATTAATCTATTTAAGTATTTCGCTATTCTAAAGTCAAGACAAATCCTAGTAAGATATGTCAGTAAGGATTAGGTTACTTACTCTAATAAACTCTATGACAAACTCCAGATTCGTAAGATTTATATAACAGTATACAATATACTCAAAGTAGTTTAATAATTCACTTGGGGGTGATTTGTATTAGAACTAATGAAGTAATTGATGTAGCTAGAGTTATTGATAACTTTCTCGTGCATACACAGGTAGAGTTCAAGAATGGAAGGATTTATATGAGAGCAAAGAAAAGAGCTCTTATATTTATCAGATAAAATGATATATGATTATGACATGAACAGAGAAAAGTTTAATAGAAAAAGGATAGGACTAAGATTCTCAAGGATTGAAATAAAACACTTACTATTAAGCTGGATTTTTGTTTCTATTATTTTTTATAATGCCTTCAACATTCCTTTCTTTTATTCTTTTATAACTGTAGGGCTTGGATTTATTCTCCATGAATTAGGACACAAGTTTGTTGCTCAGCATTTCCATTTTATAGCGGAATTCAGAGCTGATTTTTCAATGTTGTTTTTCTCTTTCCTGTTGTCTTTCCTGCACTTTGTATTCTTGGCTCCCGGAGCTGTTTTAATACTTGGAAATATGGACAAAAGAAAGAATGGAATCATTTCATTGGCAGGACCATTAATGAACATTCTCTTAGCAGGATTATTCTTTGGCTTAATGATTTTTTACAAGAGCCCCATTTTAGGTTATGGTTTTATGATTAACGCCTGGCTGGCTATGTTCAACATGCTGCCATTCCCTATGTTTGACGGAAAGAAGGTCTTCTCATGGAATAAAAGTGTCTATTTCACAACCTTAACAATTTCTGCTATCCTTGTTATGCTGTATTACCTATAAAACAAATCAATCAGCAGTAAGTGATGTGAAGCACTAGACATCAGCGTTGAGATGTCTTTTAAAGATGAGAAACTTATGGACTTCTACAATGGTTACTCAAACCAGGAGTTATACAATAACCAACAGCTTCATCTTTCTAAACAGGATTAGCTACAAAAGAGAAAAAAGTATATGGCAACAATCAATTTATAACTGGGATTCCTTCTTAAATGAGGAAAAGATTAAAGGCATTTCTAAGATTAACAAATTAAAGTACGACTCCCATATTAAAGATGCGAAGAGAGCATTGAACTATGATAAAGTTGATTTCTTTAATAAATGGCTTCCTAAGAGAGAAGTTTGGAGATTATATGATTGGCTCAGAGAAGATGCAATTTATTTGGACATAGAAACAGATATGTTCGGAAAGTTAAATGTTATATCTCTATCAAACGGCGAGGAAGTAAAAACATTCGTCAGGGGACTAAATCTTGATTTTTATTTAATAAGAAGAATACTTGACAGCTCAAAGATGGTTGTAACTTTCAACGGTTCGAGCTTTGACATCCCTATTCTAAAGCATTACATTAAATTCAAAGATGACATCGTTCATTTTGATTTAAGGCCCGCTTTTATCAGGTTAGGATACAATACCGGCTTGAAGAGGATTGAAAGGATATTTCACATTAAAAGAGATTATGAGGTAATGGATTTCTCAGGAATTGACGCTCTCGAACTATGGAAGTGTTTTCACAAAGAAGGAAATAGGGATTGTCTAAAGCTTCTGGTTGAATACAATCGTTTTGATGCCATAAACCTGAAGCCCCTAGCTGAGATTGCATATGAAAAGTTGAGAAAAAAGGTCTTTAATTCTAAAAAAATCAGCTGAAGAATACAATAATAAATACGGAAAGCAAAGTGACGCTTATGCCATTATATATAAAGAATCAGACAATCCCCTAAAAGTTTAAGTTCAGTCCTCTGCATAACAATTACTTAATAGTTTAAAACAATCTCTTCTTCTTTTTCTTAACTTCGAAGCTTTCATTCAACTTTTCAAGCAGCTGCTTCTGCTCTCTTGTCAAACGCTTTGGAACCTCAATTTTTAATCTTACTATTAAATCACCTGTTCTTCCGCTCATTGAATTCCTTATGCCTTCTCTCCTTATTCTAAATTCCTGGGAGGGTTGTGTTCCAGCAGGTATTTTTAGTTTTGTCTTTTTTCCTGTTATCAGGGGAATCTCTTTTTCACAGCCCAGAGCCAGTTCCGGGAATGTTATATTTAATGTGTAATATAAATCATCACCCTCCCTTTCAAAAACATTGTTCTTCTCAATATGTACGATAACATACAAATCCCCAGGAGTATCTGCCAGATTTCCTCCTCCCTTAATCCTTATGGAATCACCCTCACTTATGCCAGAAGGTATCTTTAACTCTATTTTCTTCTTCTTTGTTATATAACCCTTTCCATTGCATACAGGACACTTCTCTGTTACTATGCGGCCTGTGCCATGGCATTTTGGACAGGTTGTGGTAGTACTGAATATTCCAAAAGGAGTTCTCTTACTACTCCTGATATAACCTGTTCCATGACATTCAGGACATTCCTCTGTTTCTTTTGCACCTGTTCCATGACATTCAGGACATATCTCATTTATTAGAATATCAAACTCTTTTTTAGAGCCAAGAGCCGCTTCTTCAAGGGTTATTTTTATCTCTTTGTACAAGTCGTCGCCCCTCACAACTCTTTTTCTGCGTCTTCCTCTTTTGGAGCCGGGTCCGCCGAAAAAGCCAAAGTCAAATATGTCTGAGAAATCGCCGAAGATATCTCCCAAATCAAAGTCCTTAAAATCAAAACCCCCTGTTCCGGCCTGGAAACCCTGGAAATTGTCCTCTGTAGTTCCAAACTGATCATACTGCTTTCTTAACTTTTCATCTCCAAGAACTCTGTACGCTTCATTCAATTCTTTGAATTTCTCCTCTTTTGACTTATCCCCCTTATTCAAATCAGGATGATAAAGTTTCGCAAGTTTCTTGTATGCTTTCTTTATTTCTTCACTTGTCGCGTCCCTACTGACACCTAAGATTTTATAATAATCCTTCGCCATTTTAGCAACCTTATAATTATCAAATTGTCAAGCTTATAAATCACAGCATTACCCACTAAATTCTCTGTCTTAATCCTTTAACAGTTCATGGAGTTTTTTCTCAAACTGTGATTTCTTCAAACCCATCTTTGTCAGGAGTTCTTTTTCAAGTTTTAAGATTTGCCTTTTTATTTTATTCTTCTCTCTTACTTTACTATACCTGCCGTATTTCTTATCCCATATCTCAAATCTTTTATTTATAGAAACGAGTTTGTCATCTGCTGTTCTCTTGTCAGCATAATAGATTATTTTTGAAAGCAGGGTTTTCGGTTTTTCTATAGCACTCAGCATACTAAACAGGTGATGCTGTTTTGCGATGAGACCATACTTTCTAAGTCCCTCTCTTTTAAGAATTTCATAACCGAGTATTCCGTGTTTTATTCTGCTGGGTTTTATACCAAGCTTCTTACAAACTTTCAACGCATAATCTCTGTTCTCTTTCAATGTGAGTGTTTTATCAATATCGTGAAGCAGGGCAGCATTCTTAACATCTTCAAGATTAAGGTAAGTGTCAGGATTATTCTCCTTTATTAGCTTTGCAATTATGAGGGAGACCCTGGCTACTGCTTTCGAATGTTCAATAATATTCTCATATTCATGATATTTCAGCAATAATTTTATCGGCTCAACTCTCTTAGTTTTATCACTTTTATTCTTCCTGCTCAATTTATCACCCTGACAATATTAAGTTAACAATATGAGAGACATCAAGACAGGCCTCTTTTGTTTTGTCTCTCCCCTCAGGCATTATTTGTCTCCCACTCGAAACTTCTAACTTACCTGTGTTAATGCTGTTATTTATTTATCCCTTTCTTTAATTACTTTTTATCTTCCTTGTTCTCTTTATCTTTTTCCTTGTAATCTCCGTCATAGACCTTTTCGCCTGACTGGGACTGAGATGAAGCATTCCCTGCAGTATTTGTATTTGACGCTCCTCCCTTCGCCTGATTCTCCTTCGCGGCCTTTTGATACAATTCAACGCTGAGTTTTTGAACTATCTGAGATAGTTCCTCCATCTTTTTCTTTATTTCAGCAACATCCTTCTTTTCTTTGTTCATTTCATCCTTTAATTCTTTAAGCTTGTCCTCTATTGGTTTTTTCTTGTCATCGCTCACTTTGTCTTTGACATCCTTGAGCATCTTCTCTGTTGTGTAAACCAATGTTTCTGCCTGGTTCATAATTTCTATTTCTTCCTTTCGTTTTTTATCCTCCTGCGCGTGTGCCTCTGCCTCTTTCTTCATTCTCTCTATTTCATCATCAGACAATTTCATAGGTGCAGTTATAGTCATCTTCTGTTGTTTGCCAGTCGCTAAGTCCTTTGCTGAAACATTTAGTATGCCATTGGCATCAATATCAAACTTGACCTCTATTTGTGGAATTCCACGAGGTGCAGGGGGTATTCCTATCAAATCAAATTGCCCCAAAAACTTGTTATCCGCAACCATGGGACGTTCTCCCTGAAACACCCTTATTGAGACAGCTGTCTGGTTATCTGCCGCTGTTGTGAAGACCTTTGACTTACTTACAGGTATTGTTGTATTGCTCTCTATCAACTTCGTGAATATCCCACCCAGAGTTTCAATTCCTAAGCTCAAAGGAGTAACATCAAGCAATAAAACATCTTTGACTTCTCCGGCAAGAACACCTCCCTGTATTGCAGCTCCTATTGAAACACATTCCATAGGATCTATTCCACGTTCTATCTTTTTGCCGACAATATCCTGAACAAACTTCTGGACAATAGGCATTCTTGTAGGTCCTCCCACAAGGATTATTCTGTCAATATCTTTTGTCTCTAATTTTGCCTTTTTTAAAGCATCTTCTATAGGAGCTTTGCACTTCTCAACTATTGGCCTAACAAGTGATTCCAACTTAGCCCTTGTTATTTTCATGACGAGATGCTTAGGACCCTGTTGAGTTGCTGTTATAAACGGAAGATTTATCTCTGTCTCTAGAGTTGAACTGAGTTCTATCTTTGCTTTTTCAGCTGCTTCTCTCAACCTTACCATGGCCATATCATCATTTCGCAAATCAATACCCTGCTCTTTCTTGAACTCATCGATTATGTAATTCATCAACACTTCATCCATGTCGCGGCCACCGAGCTGTGTATCTCCTGAAGTTGATTTTACCTCGAAGACGCCATCTCCAAATTCCATGGTGGTAACATCAAGGGTTCCACCACCAAAATCAAAGACAAGTATTTTCTGCTCTTTTTCCTGCTTGTTAAGTCCATAAGCCAAACATGCTGCTGTCGGCTCATTTATGATTCTAACAACATCCAACCCGGCAATAGTTCCGGCATCCTTCGTTGCCTGTCTTTGATTGTCATCAAAGTAAGCGGGCACGGTTATAACCGCCTTCTTAACTTTCTGTCCCAAAAATGCTTCAGCATCCTTCTTTATCTTTTGAAGAATGAATGCAGAAATCTGTTGCGGTGTGTATTCCTTGCCAAAGATTTTGTACTTTGTATTTGTTCCCATCTTCCTCTTTACACCAGTAATCGTTCCTTTCGGATTATTAACCGCCTGTCTTCTTGCAGGTTCTCCAACAAGTATTTGTCCATCCTTTGTGAAAGCCACAACACTCGGAACTGTTTTACCAGCATAAGTGACTCCCTCTGCACTTGGTATGATAACCGGCTTCCCGGCCTCAAGAACAGCTGCACAACTGTTGCTTGTTCCCAAATCTATTCCTATAATTTTTTCCATAGCCATAAAAACCACCCCATTAATTTAATTTTAATCAACTGAATCTAACATCTCTTCTGGACGATTAATCTCAATCCGTATTGGATGACAATGCTTTTTTTCTCAACTCATCAACCCTTTCATGAGTTAATATGTGTTTACTCCTGCCAGTGTAATCTTCATAAGGAAGTACCTTAACAACTTCAAACAATTTTACAAGTTTGTTGGGCTGAAAATTATCATAGGGCTTCAAACTTCCCAACGCCTCGTAAAGATTATAATCATAAGTTGTCAGGTTAAACTGCGACCCCTTACAAGTTATGAGAGTGTCAATGTGTTCATCTGTTCCTAAAAAATATTTCAACAATGATTCTGAATTCAAAAACATCCTCTGCTTCTCAATCAGATTGGAACTGCCTGTATCAAAGTCAAAATTATCGCTTCTTCTACCTCCGTTTCCATTCCCTTTAATAGGAATTTTCATTTTTACCTTCCTCCTGAATATAGGATGTCTCTTTTTGTGATTTAATCAAACTGTCCAATTTTTTCTTCAGCTTCTCTGATTCGAGGTATATATTATTAATGAGTTTGAAGTTTAACATATCTGATAATTCCTTTTCATCAGGAACTAATTCTATCAAACTCCCACCCGGAATTACATCATTATTATTGAATCTCAAATATGTCGCCCACTGCCTTATTGATTCTGGATCATGCGGGTCAACTACGAAGTTTAAATCATACCACTGCAAAACATCTTTTGAATAATGCTTGCATGTTGCAATTGCACAATACAATGGTTTCACATCATGGATTATACAACCAAACCTGTCATCATAAAATATACACTTGCCGTAAGGAAGTTCAACCTCTTCATTATCAATCTTTTTTGTCTTCCTCAACAGTTTCGGTTTGTAAATCTTCTTGTTAAATCGTTCTGTCTCATCGAGATACTTGTCTTTCAATTCCTCTTCACTTATTTTTAAGTAAGAGGCAATTCTTGGTATTTCCTCATTTAAAACATAACCTGCATTGAACTTACAGCAGTTACCGCATCTATCGCATGATTTTCCAATACCCAATACGACTTCTTTCGGTGTATTTTTCGATATTAACATTTTACTCCGCTTTTTGTCATGCTAATAAGCTTATCAGCATATATTTTTGTAATAAAATATTATATTAGTATACTAAAATACACACTCATTTTTATGTTTTTCGGTTCTGTTTATACTTGTCCATACCGCTGTAAGATTATTCCAAATCAGTTGTCTGTCTGGATTTGCTTATCTTCACTTTTGCAGTTCTCAACAATGTATTGTTTAAGGTGTAACCCTTCTGAAGTTCCTCGATAATTACACCGTCAGGAGCATCAGATTCCTCAACCAGGAGTGCCTCATGCAATTGTGGGTTGAATTTCTCTCCGACAGTTTTTATCTCCTTAACATTCAGGCCCTCCAATAATGAGTGGAGTTGAGCATAAATTAATTCAAGTCCTTCATTTGACTCTTCTGTTGCCTTTTCATCCTCTAAAGCAAGCTCGAAGCTGTCAAGTATTGGAAGGAACTTCTTAATAACATCAGCAGTAACATAATCCTTGAATGACTGTCTCTCCTTTTCGACCCTCTTCTTGTAATTCTCAAACTCTGCCTGTAATCTCTTCAATTGATTCAATAAATCGCTTATCTCATTGTTCTTCTTTTCAATCTCCTTTTCAGAGGATTTTATTCTCGACATTTTGGAGTGTCTCACTCTTGCATCTGTATCTTTCATATCTATAACTGAATCTTTCTCTTTTGTAGCTTTATCTGAATCCTCGGATACTTCCTTTGGGGTCTCTTTAAATGTCATTTTAGCCGGCCTCATACTTCTTAATTGATTAAAGTTTTATGCATTATTCTATTAATTTAGTTTACTTCAAGTTAACAAAGAAAGGTTAAGTTGAACTAATATTTAAATCTTTCTAGAATTAAGAGTGTCAAGAGTGAGTGTCAAGAGTCAAATAGGATGTGCTTCTCAAAAGATATATAAATAAGATGATAAACTCCTGTCTATTATGCCTATAATATCTAACAGACCAAAAGTTGGGGTCGGAGTAATAATAATTAAAGATAATAAAGTGCTTCTTGGTAAAAGAAAAGGTTCTCATGGTGCGGGCTCCTGGAGTTTTCCAGGCGGACATTTAGAGTTTAATGAAGAAATTGAGGAATGTGCTGTTCGTGAAGTTAGAGAGGAGACCGGCATAGAAATCAAGAATATTAGAAGATTGACCTTTACCAATGACATATTTGAAAAAGAGAAGAAGCACTATGTTACTTTGTTTGTAATTTCGGATTATGCTTCTGGAAAGGTTAAGGTTATGGAACCTGAAAAGTGTGAAAAATGGGAGTGGTTTGAATGGGACAAATTACC
>CAYLQB010000031.1:0-10381 GCA_964385745.1 uncultured Methanosarcinales archaeon | reverse complement strand
TTTCTTACTCATTTTTCACAAAACACATTAAAGCAGCTTAACAGAGATTATGTCAAGATTGAAAAGGGAAAACTTAACTACAGAAAGGTATTAAAAGAACTCTATTCAGAATACAATGACTTATTGTTGAATAAGAGAAAATAGTTGACAGTCCTCACAATGAAAAGCATTTATTTTATATTCTTGATAACATCTGATTTTGTGATTACACCGATAAGTTTCCCCTTATCAGAGATTAGGAGTAAAGGTGTTATCTTCAATAATTCAGCAATGCTGTCCAAGCTGAAATTCTTGTTTATAATAGGGGGACACTCCTCCATCACATCTTTAACATAATGAACTTTTTTCTTTTCCAATGTCGAATTCAGAATTGAGGACTCTGTTATTAATCCGACACAGACATTTTCTTTCATAACTGGCATCTGGGATATTTTGAATTTTTCAAGTTTTTTTATTGCGTCACCCAGTTTTTCATCAGCAGTTGTTGATATAATTTTTTTTGTCATTATATCTTCTGCCTTTTTGCTTATCTTTTTTGACTGGGCTTCGAGTGCTTCTATAATCTTCAAGCCCTTTTTATAGCTTGGCTCAAGAATTCCGGATTCAATCTTTGCAATCATTGATTGAGAAACATTGGCTTTTTCAGCGAGTTCTTTTTGAGTTAAAGATACTCTCTTCCTTATCTTCTTTATGTCTTTCAAATCGTTAAGCAGCATTATCATTTTGACAGAATCATTTGTTATTTATCCTTAGCCATTATTTCACCGTAGCCGATTAGTCGGTATCGGTTCTCTATTCTTCTTGATATAGTCGCCCTTGAACCTAAAAATGCACTTACCGGTATTATTAACCTGCAGGTTATTTCATCTGGTCCTAACTTTACAACTGTACCAACCGTCGCTGTTGAGTTAACATTTATCATTAAGGTCTCTCCAAGTTTTATCGGCTCAACAACCAGTTCGTCTTTTGCACCGACAACTCTTTTTAATAGGTGTAATTTGAGTTTAAGTAAGGATATTGTCTTTGGTAATTTCCCTGGATGGCCGACTATGCTCCCAGCCAATCTGTCGGCATGGGTTAATGCAGGATCAAGTTCTGTCAGAATTCCTATTGAACCACCAGGTCCTGCTGATTCAATATCAAATTTACCTGTCTTTAATCCGATAATCTTTGTCCTTATCGGCTCCCACTTTACCTTTCCAAATTTCTCCACTTTTCTTCCTGGTTTTATTTCAATCTCATCTCCAATATTCAATTTACCTTTCTTCAACGCTCCACCTAAAACTCCCCCTGTGAGTTTTAAAGGACTGCTTCCGGGTTTGTTTATATCAAAACTTCTCGCTACAAACATGATTGGTTCTGACTTTTCATCTCTTTTGGGTATTGGAATGTTTTCAATTATCGCTTTTATAACTAAATCAATATTAATACCAAGTTGCGCTGATACAGGAATAATAGGAGCATTTTCATATGGTGTTTTGCTGAGAAATTCTTTTATCTGTTTGTAGTTCTTCTCTGCTTCTTCCTCTGTTACTAAGTCAATCTTGTTTTGGACTACAATCAGATTTTTTACTCCAATAATCTGCAATGCTGTTAAATGTTCTTTTGTTTGTGGCTGTGGACATTTCTCGTTTGCTGCAATGAGCATTAACGCACCGTCCATTATCGCCGCTCCTGAAAGCATTGTAGCCATTAAACTTTCATGTCCTGGTGCATCAACAAAACTTACCTTTCTGACAAATTCAGTTTTTGAACCGCATATTGGACAAATCTTTTTAGTTGTATAGCATTGCGGTTCAGGACACTTCGGGCATTTTCTAAAAGTCGCGTTTGCATAGCCCAATCTTAATGTGATCCCCCTCTTTATTTCTTCAGAATGAGTATCTGTCCATTTTCCACTCAGTTTTTCTGTGAGTGTTGTCTTACCGTGGTCAACATGTCCTACTAAACCGATATTGACTTGCGGTTGAACTGGCTCTTCTATCTTTTTGGTCTTCCCTGTTTTTTTATGTTCTCTAACTGTCTTTTCTTTCTTAACTCTCTTATTTTTGGCAGTGGTCTTCTTCTCTTTATGTTCTTTATTCTGCCTTGCTTTCTTTTCACTTTTTTTAGTCCTTGTCTTTTTAGTTTTTTTAGAGTTCTCTGCCTTGATGCTTTCTGCCTTTGTCTTTTTTGTCTTTTTGACCATTTTGACCTTAGTTTAGTATGCTCTTGACTTTTATTCTAAATTTGTTGAATTATGAATTTGTCCTGCCTGTATTGATGCTTTGTTCCTCTCTTAATTATGATGTTATTTGTGTTGATTTTTCTTATTGTTTCTTTTCTGGAGTTTTTGCTTCTTTGTTCTCTTCCTTTGTTTCTTTTGCTTCTCCCAAGGGTTTAGTTCCGTACTCAATAATTTTTAGATTGATTTGGGCGATTTTTGCGTGAATTGTGTTTCCGCAGACAGTTTTCCTCTTTTTCTCTCCTTTCTTGACTTTTCTTATTCCAACACCGCCTTTTGCATATATCCTCTTTCTTCCTGTTCCCGGTATGTCATGCCTCATTGGAAAGCCGGCATAGTCAGAGCCACCGGTTATCTTCAATTTGTAGCCCTGTAATCCTGCAATCTCAACTGTTTCCCCTATCTTCTTTCCTATAAGAATAGTTGCATCTTTGTCCTTCAATTCTTTTTTGTATGATTTTCCATTCTTTGGATCCGCAATAACAAGTTTGAAATCCACCATAAAAACACCTCCAACCATTTATATTTTAACAGGACTTAATTTCTTTTTAGTTGTCTTTTTAATCTTTTTTATTCTTGCTTCTTTACTTTTGTTTCTTATTTTAATCACTTAAAAATATATATTAACTTAGAGTTTTTATCCCATTTAAAAATTTATTGTTTTGTTAGAGGGATTTATCCTGTCGTAAGGTTTAGGACTTAATCTTTTATGCTTCACACTTGATTAACAAAAACCTTTTTATATAAGTGGTTGCTCATGCTCGTGTGATTATTATGGGTTTTGCTGTTGATTCCGAAACGTTTGAAAAATACAGGAAAGCAGGTTATATTACCGGGACAGCTCTTCATTACGGTGCCAAGCTTATTAAACCTGGTGTTTCTGTGGTTGAAGTTTTGGATAAAGTTGAGGATAAGATAAAGTCCCTGGGAGCAGGACTTGCTTTTCCAGCTGCTGCGAGCATAAATCACATCGCCGCTCATTCATGTTCTGTCGATGAAGCAGAGATTTTTCATGAGGGGGATGTTATAAAACTCGACATTGGTGGTGAAATTGATGGTTTTATTGGAGATACTGCTTTAACTGTTGATTTGAGTGATGACAAGAGGAATAAAGATTTATTGAATGCTTCAAAGACCGCCTTAATGAATGCTATCAAAGCTGTTAAAGTAGGTGTTAAAACATCTGATATTGGTTCTGTGATTCATAAAACAATAACCTCATTTGGTTTTTCTCCTGTCAGGAATCTCTCTGGTCACGGTTTGGATAAGTATAAGGTTCATACAGATCCGTCAATGCCTAATTACAATACTGGTTCTGATTATAAACTCAGCGATAATCAGGTTATTGCCATAGAGCCATTTGCGAGTGCAGGTGCTGGTATTGTTGAAGAGGTTGGAACTCCGACCATATTCATGCTTGAAAAAGCAAAGCCAGTAAGAAGTTTAACTGCAAGAAAGATACTGAAAGAAATAAAAGAAATGAACGGCCTGCCTTTTACTATAAGATGGTTTTATAAGAAATACCCGAAGTTGTTGGTTAATAATGCTTTTGCTGAATTCAGGAGGCATGGGCTTGTTCACGAGTTCCCGCCTTTAGCAGATATATCAAAAGGTTTAATCGCCCAGTTTGAGCATACCATGATAATAAAGGGAGATAAAGTTGTTGTAACAACAAAGGTTGATGATTAATTGTTAAATTCCTTATTCTGATTACAGGGAACAACCGTCTGTAAAATTAAAAGAGGTTATACGAAATTATAATAAAAAAAATTGTGAGGGTCCTTATATTCTTTTGCTTAATTCCTCAATCCACATATCTCCAATCTTTTTCAGTTCTCTCTCAAACGCATCACTCAGTTTATAGGTCTTTTTGTATAAATCATAGTAAATCAATCCCATGCTCTTCATAGGAGTAAGAATCCTGTCATAGAACTGTCTCTTATTGTATGAGAGTTTCACTTTCTTGCCTGTAAATGGAGGCCTGTCAATCTCGGTTATTAACTTTCCTTCGTGCAATTTTGTCGCAAACTCAGACATTTCCGGCTTTGTCAACTCACCTTTCTTTGATTTCATCTTTTTGATTAATGCCTTCGCGACGATAATCTGTTGCTCTGTCGCAAATATGATTTCATATATATCTTCTGGCAAATTGAATCTATCAAACAATATAACCATTTAAACACCCCCAAGTTAATTGAATGTAATTTATGCTAATGCAAATATACATTGACAGTTCGTTAATGAGCAGGTCAGTAAAGCTTGTAACTCCTATACTTTCCTAACTAACCAAACCAGTATAATCTACTGGTAATATTACCCCCAAGAAGCAAAAATGACACACTAATATATAAATTTTATGATTTAATATATTAAAAGCCAGTTGAATATATAATTTTCTAATAAGACCCCCCTATTTGTGGTTCTACTTATGAGTAAACCAGAAGATGAACGTTTCCCTTCCTCTTTTGTCTTTTTCTTTATGGTCTAATCTTACAAAGCCAAATCTCTCAAACTGAACAACTTCTCCGATTTTTATTTTTTTAATGCTCTCTTCTCCAAGTCCTTCAATATATTTATGTTCTGGTGTAAAGACCTTAACAGAAATAATGTTATCTGATACAGGAAGCCAGTGTATTATTTTTGAGCCGGATTTTTTGAACTCACTGTGCTTTATTGATTCAAAGATAAATTTATTACCCTGCTTTTTGAAATTTAAGCACTCCATTAACCTGTATAATTTATTATTTTCAAAACTCTCAAAGTCCTTCATTGTAATGAAGAATTCTTTCCCTGTTTTGAAGGTTCTGTATCCAAGTTCTTCATGTTCTGGATGAACCTTTATCTTTACCTCTCGTTCTGGTGCGTTTTCAATTATTATCTTCTTTGGGTTATCTATAAAGAAGAATCTCCTGGCTTTTGGGTCTAATATCTTTCTGTCTATTGATGCGATAACCCTCCAATCAATGTTCGTTGGAGTCGGACTTAAACCGACTGTCTTCGCCAGTTCATAGTATGTTTCTTTCTGAATACCTCTTCTCTTTAAAGCCCTTAGAGTTACTAAGGAAGGATCATCCCAGTTTTTTATCTTGCCTTCTTCAATCATTTGTCTTATTTCCCTGCCTTGAGTTACTGCTCCGAGAATGTTGAATCTTCCGTATTGGACAACTGTCTGTTTTTTGAAGCCGAGGAGGTCTTTTATGTAATTCTGGAGTTCAATCCTCATCTTTCCAAATTCAGCGCTTCTTAAGATATGGGTTATTCCGCACAGTTCTTCCTCAACAGAATTTTCAAAGTCATAAAGTGGATAAACACAGTATTTTGTTCCCTGTCTGTAATGTTTTTCATATGAAATACGGAAGATAACCGGGTCTCTCATAACATAATTTTTTGACTGCATGTCTCCCTTTAATCTTAGAACTCTCTCCCCTTCCTTGAATTTTTTGTTCAGCATGTCCTTCCATTCTTTCAGGTTTTGTTCAACACTCTTACTTCTGCATTCGCATGCTACTCCTCTTCTTCTTAACTCCTGCATTTTGTTGCGCGAACAGGAGCATACATACGCCCTGCCTTTTTTGATTAGCCCCTCTGCATATTCATATAGCTTTGGCAGGTCATCACTTACAAAAACGATTTTGTCAGGTCTGATGTCAAGATAATCAAGGACATCTTCTTTCATCGCATCAACATACTCCTGCTTGCATTTGTTCGGATTTGTGTCTTCAAATCTCAAAACACATTTTCCATGATACTTCTTGGCGTACAGGTAGTTTATTAAGAATGATAAAGCATGACCTATATGATTGTACTTTGATGGTTCCGGGGGAATTCGGGTTACTACTCTTCCATCTTTGGCGTTTGGCAGTTCAGGGAGTTCTTTTTTCCTCTCTTTCTTTTCTAAAAGTTCAGGTGCGATTTCTTCAAGTTTTTTCTTCTGTTCATCAATATCCATCCTATTAATTTTTGATGTGATATTTTCACATTCTTTTAATACACTGCTTATTGCATCTTTATCTTTTCTTACACTCTGATTGTTTGCCAGAATTTTTCCAAGGACTGCCTTTGGGTTTGCCTTCCCATTGTGGAGAACAGCATTCTGCAGTGCGAACTTCAGAATATCCTTTTTTATATTCTCTTCTACAAGCGTTGGCTCTTTCTTCTCAATCTTCCTTTCACTCATTGTTTTTCTTTTGCTTCCTGCTTCTCCTTTTCTCTCTCTGTTTCTGTGTGTATCCGTTTTATTAGCCATGTTCTTTCGTTTTTTATCTAATTATATAAATTTTTTCATATTCTTCTCTGATTAAGTTATTTCTTCTGAAAATATGGTAAGATTTATTAACTACTACTTAATACTCCTTGTTTATGAAAGAGAATAATCTACTTTTTGGAGAGAGATTAGATATCAAATCAAAGCCAGGTCCTTACAAATTTTATGTGTTTGATATAGACGGCACTCTTGTTGATATGAAAAAGAAGTATATGCTCTTCCTGTTTAAGAAAATACACCAGGAGATTCCAGAAGCAAAGTTTCCTGATAATAAGGAGGATTTCTTTAACCTGGTTAATCATATTTGGTATGAGCAGGACAGAGAAAGGGTAATAAATGAAAAGTTAGGAATTACATCTGCCAAGTTTTGGGGGGTATTTAGAAAGTATGATACAATAGAAAGCAGAAAGTCCAATGTTGTTGTTTATTCTGATGTTGCTGCTCTTAAAGAACTTAAGTCAAAAAAAGCAAAGATAGCTGTTATCAGTGATTCACCAACAAATATCACTCGATTGGAAGCCAAGATAGTCGAAGACCAGGCAGGTTTTGAGTTTGACTGCATCTTAAGTGTTGGTTATAAGAGCAACCATAATCCTAAACCACATGCCGGAGGGCTTGAGAAGTGTGTTCAGGATTTAGGTATTGACGCGTCCGAGTCGAAGGTCTTGTATGTTGGTAATTCTCCAAAAGCGGATATATTGCAAGCCCATAATTATAATAATGAACTTATTAATAGGATGCAGGGACAATTTGAACTTTCTAGGATTGCGAGCAGTATTCCTTTTGATGCTGCTGGCGCTGTGGATTTAAATTATATGAAGAACAAGCTCTTTGATACTGCTTTAATAGTTAGATATGGTGCTTCCTATGTTATGGAATCAGTTGATAATAAAGATATTTATACTAAAGCAGAGTTAAGACCTGATTATATAATTCACTCTTTGTCTGATTTAATTTAATTTGGTTTAAATGGATTATTTATATTGATAGTTCTTTTTTACATCATCTTTATCACACCTTGGAAATATTTAAATACTAGTGCTTATAACTTTCACTACTGCAAATTTTTTTCACAGTAGAACTCACAATAAAATAAAGGGAGGGATAAAAAATGACTTACGATGCATTTGAAACAGCAAAAAAACAATTTTTAAAAGCAGCTGAGAAGCTAAATCTGAAATCAGAAGTAAAAGAATATCTAATTGAGCCCAAGAGAATTATTCAGGTTAGATTTCCTGTAATGATGGATAATGGAAGTGTAAGAGTATTCACTGGATTTAGAATCCAGCACAACGATGCAAGAGGACCTTCTAAGGGCGGAATAAGATTTCATCCAAATGTAAACTTGTCAGAGGTTAAGGCACTTGCATCCTGGATGACATGGAAATGTGCTGTTGCGAATATTCCATACGGCGGATCAAAAGGAGGAGTTATTGTTGATACCAAAAAATTGTCACAATCAGAAATTGAAAGGTTGAGCAGAGCTTACATTAAGGCATTGGCAGAATTCATAGGTGAAGATGTTGATGTTCCTGCTCCTGATATGTACACAAATCCACAAATTATGGCCTGGATGAGAGATGAATACGAAAAGCTGGTTGGTAGACAGAGCCCTGCTTTGATAACTGGAAAGCCGGTTGAGCTTGGAGGTTCATTGGGAAGGGGTCTCGCCACGTCAAGAGGGGGTTTGTTTGCTCTTGAAGAAGCGGTTAAGTTGACAGGGATAAAGGTTAAAACAGTTGCAGTCCAGGGATTTGGCAATGTTGGTTCTGGTCTTGCATTATTGCTGTATCAGAATGGTTATAAGGTCGTTGCTGTGAGTGATTCACATGGTGCAATATACAATGAAGACGGCTTAAACATTGAGGAAGTTATGGCTTATAAGAAGAAAACAGGGAAATTGGCTGATTTTAAGGGAGCGAAGAATATCACAAACAATAATCTGCTTGAATTAAATGTCGATGTTCTTGCTCCTTCTGCACTCGAGAATCAAATTACAGAAGAAAACGCTGATAAGATAAAGGCCAAGATTGTCCTGGAGATGGCGAATGGGCCGACAACGATAGCAGCTGACAGGATCTTGTATAAAAAAGGAATATTTGTTATTCCGGACATACTCGCAAATTCAGGAGGAGTTACAGTAAGTTATTTTGAATGGGTTCAGAACAAGGCGAATTTTTATTGGACAGAGGAGGAAGTTAATAACAAATTGAAGCAGTTTATGACAAATGCTTTCAGAGATGTTTACAATGTTCATAAACAGGAGAAGGTTGATATGAGAACAGCGGCTTACATGGTTGCAATCAAGAGAGTTGCGAAAGCCCAGGAGTTGAGGGGCTTCCAATAAAATCTTAGAGAACATTAATATGATAAGTTTTGCATGTAAAACAATCTCAATGGAGGAAATAGTGAGGTGCAGTTTTGACATCAATAGAACAGAATATTTTATTCTTCTTTTTTTATTGAGGAAAAATTCAGAGTTCACTGTTTTTGATATAGCTAAATTCTTGAACAAGGAAAGGACAACTGTTCAGAAGGCGATAAAACATTTAGTTGCAAAAGATTTGGTTTTCAGAAGACAGATTAATCTTGACCAGGGCGGTTACATGTATTACTATTCTGTCAAAAATAAGAAGAAAATAAAGAAGCAGATACTTGATTTAATAGATTCTTGGAGTGAGTCAGCAAAGAGAGCAGTTAAGAAGTGGTAATTAAAAGGAAGTAAGTAAAGGGTCTGTTTTTAGTTATGGATTTTACCACTTATTAATAACAAAAAACGAAAGATTTATATATTTGAATTACTCACCCTTATTGCGAGGCGAATAAAAAATGAGTTCAAATGATAAAAATTTAGAATATAAACTTTTGGATATTAAGGATGAGGACTTACTTAAAGTTGGAGACTTAAAAGGGGGAGATGTTGGAATTTTCCTTGATGTAAGTGATAAACATTGTAATTGTAAAGAAAGAATTAAAGAAATTTATTCATCTTACTTAAATGGTAGCCTTATTGGATCACTTGTTGGGTGGGATATTTTTGATACCCCTGAAGAAGAGAAAGCTGTTTATCTTAGAGAAGGATCAGGTGGGGTTTTACTACCTGCACTGGGACATTTTGATCCAAACACCGCACCTGGGCTAGAAATAATAGACAAATTAGTAGAGAATATTTTATCTCCAGATAGTAAAATTAAGAAGATTATAATATCACCAGAAGCTGCAGGAGCACTTAAGGCAGCAATTTACCATTTTTCACATGAAGCTATCGGTGATCTTGATGAGATAGAAAAAAGAGAGTACAGTAGAGGGGACGCTTCAAGTGAGATTACATTTGCACTCGATCGACATAAAAAGTTATCTAAGCATTATAGGGAAGAGGTATTGCTCCCACGCGTAATAAAAGCAGAGGCTATTCTTGGCAGAGGTCTAAGAGATAATGATCTTTATAGTAAAATAAATGCAACCCTTCTTTGGAAGTATAAAGCAACTTCGCTTTACTCTATGAAACAGGACAATATTTAAACAATTAGGAACAAAGTAAGAAGAGATTGAAAGAGTAAATGTGAGATTTAAGAATTAAATTTTATTTTTTTTTAACCTTCTTTGTTTTTCTTTGTTTTTTTGTTTTAACTTTGTTCTTCCTCTTTCTATTCTTTGTGAATGTTGTTTATAAACTTCTAATTGTTATGATTGAGCGAAATATTTATATATTAACCTTAGTTTGTACTATTCAAAAGTGAATAAAATCAACTTGTGTGGGGTGGGCTCTTTATTTTTTATTGTTGCTTGTTGATAATAAAAATGAAATTGGTTTTGAGGGTGAATGAAAATGAGTTCATATGATGTATACTCTAAAGAGGAAGAGGATTGGTTTAAAAATAAAATTGAGGAAA
>CAYLQB010000030.1:0-10645 GCA_964385745.1 uncultured Methanosarcinales archaeon | reverse complement strand
ATTAAATAGCAGAGTCTGGATAGATTGAGATAGGGATAATTATAGAAAGCAATAAAATAATTTAAAAATTTATTCAATTCTACAAACAATTTTTAAATTTACTTTCATTACACACTCACTATGCTTACTGTAAAGAACAAAGCGGATTCCGAAGAGCAGATAATTCATTTACTCCATCCCATAGTTAAAAAATGGTTCTTTTCAAGATTTAAATCATTCAGTTTGCCCCAGAGATTTGGAGTTACAGAAATACACAGCAGGAAGAATATACTCATAACAGCACCTACAGGCGGGACTAAAACATTAACTGCCTTTCTTTCAATACTAAATGAACTTGTCGGTTTGTCAGAAGCTAACTTATTGGAAGACAAAGTGTACTGCATATATATCTCACCCCTAAAAGCATTAAATTATGATATTGAGGTCAACCTTAAAGAGCCATTGCAGGAAATGGAAAGAATAGCAGGGAAAAAACTCAACATAAGAGTGGCTGTAAGAAGCGGGGATACAAAACCAAGTCAAAAAGCAAAGATGCTCAGAAAACCTCCTCATATCTTAATAACAACACCTGAGAGTTTAGGTATTGTTCTCTCATCCATAAGATTCAGAGGTTTAATAAGCAATGTTGAGTGGGTTATCGTTGATGAAATTCATGCACTTGCAGAGAACAAGAGAGGCACACATTTGAGTTTGAGCCTTGAGAGATTACAGAGTTTGAGTAATTTTTGCAGGATAGGACTATCAGCCACTGTTGCTCCGATTGATGAAGTCGCTAAATTTCTCGTTGGTTATGAAAAAAACAAACTCAGGGACTGCACAATTGTCAATGTTGATTTTATGAAGCAAATGGACCTCAAGGTCCTGAGTCCGGTACCAAATCTAATAAACATAGGTTATGAAGAAGCGCATGACAAACTTTATTCTCTCATTGATTCATTAATAGAAGCACACAGGACAACACTTGTTTTTACAAACACCCGCGCTGGAACAGAGAGGGTTGTACATTACTTAAAGGAGAAATTTCCAAAGCATTACACAATATTAGATGAAGACAACCTAAAAGATGAGATGTATGAACTTCCTGTTATAGGAGCACACCACGGATCTCTTTCCAAAGAATTCAGAAGGAGAATAGAAAAGAAACTGAGAAATGGAAAACTGAAAGCAGTTGTGTGCAGCACATCTTTAGAGTTGGGTATTGACATTGGATACATTGATTTAGTGATTCTGCTTGGAAGCCCAAAGTCAGTGGCTCGCGCTTTACAGCGTATAGGAAGGAGTGGACACAAAAGGGAGAAAACAACAAGGGGTAGAATTATTGTTTTGGACAGAGATGATTTAGTTGAATGTTCTGTTCTGCTTAAGGACTGTATTGAAAAGAAGATAGATAAGATTCATATTCCTACAAATGCACTTGATGTTCTTGCACAGCACATCGCTGGAATCGCAGCTGCAAGAAAAATAAGTGTTAAAGAATTATTCAGATTAGTTACAGGCAGTTATTGCTATCATAATCTTGACAGGGATGACTTTGAGAATGTTCTTGACTATCTGGCTGGAAACTATTCGAGTTTGGAGAACAGGCATATCTATGCAAAGATATGGTATGACAAGGATACAGGCATGATAGGCCGTAGAGGAAAGATGTCAAGAGTTATTTACATGACCAATATTGGTACAATACCTGATGAATCAAGCGTTTTAGTCAAAGTTGGCGAGCAGGTTATTGGAAAGATTGATGAGAGCTTTGCCGAGAAGTTAAAGAAGAGAGATGTTTTTGTTCTTGGCGGGGATACTTACAAATTCAAATTCTCAAGGGGGCAGGTTGCATTTGTTGAGCCAACAATAGGCAGGCCGACAATTCCCTCCTGGTTCTCTGAAACATTGCCATTAAACTTCGACCTGGCAATGGATATATCAAAATTTAGAAGATTGCTTGAGGAGAAATTCTTATTTAGAAAAGAAAAGAAAGAAGTGCTGAAGTTTATACATAATTACTTATATGTTGATGATAACTCAGCAAGAGCGATATATGCCTATTTTAAGGAGCAGTACTTATATTCAAAAGTCCCAAACGACAGGAGGATAGTTATAGAGTATTTCAAGGACAAAAACAAGCATTACGCTATTTTCCACTCTTTATTCGGCAGGAGAGTTAACAACTGCTTATCAAATGCCATCGCTCTGGCTGTCTCAAGAACACAACACAAGGATGTTGAGATAGGACTCAATGATAATGGTTTTTACATAGCATCGAAGGATAAAGTACAGGCGCTTAGGGCTTTCAAACTCCTGCGCGCTGACAGGTTAAGGGAGGTATTGGAAGTTGCAATAGACCACACAGAAATATTGAGCAGGAGATTTAGACACTGTGCTGAACGTTCACTTATGATACTCAGACAGTACAAAGGCCACAGAAGAAGGGTCGGGAGACAGCAGGTCTCATCTATGATACTTCTAAGCGCTGTAAGAAGGATATCTCAAAACTTTCCAATATTGAAAGAGGCGAGACGTGAGGTTCTTGAGGATTTGATGGATATAAAAAATGCTGAAAGGGTCTTGAAATTAATTGAAAGCAAGAAGATTAAGTTCGTTGAAGTCAATACAGATATTCCATCGCCCTTTGCTCTCAACATCGTAACTCAGGGTTATGTTGATATTTTGAAGATGGAAGACAAGTATGAATTCTTAAACAGAATGCACAAAGAAGTGCTAGCGAAGATATCACTCAAATCAGAGAAGAGTGACTTTGAGGACTTACTTGAATTCGAGCAAAGGAGGACTTTTTAGGAATAGGGAATTTTAAGAATAGATAGAAAAGTTTAAAAATAATCTTTCTTTTTTGCTCTTAGGTGATGATTATGGCAAAAGAGAGTAAGAAGAAGAAGAACAGTGCAACATCTCTGGGTATGGAAGAAAATGTCGAAGCATTATTGGCATATGTTCTGATATGGATAACAGGAATTGTGTTCTTAATTATAGAGAAGAAGAGCAACTTTGTAAAATTCCACGCAATGCAGTCATTGGTAACATTCCTGGGACTTACCATAATAGCAGGGATTCTTACTGTGATACCATTTATAGGAGTAGTTTTGGCTTATTTAATTGGGTTATTGGCGTTTATCCTATGGATTGTATTGATGATAAAGGCCTATCAGCATGAGATGTACAAGTTACCTGTTGTGGGAGATTTGGCAGAGAATCTTTTGAAGAAGAAATAAGCCCTGGCAGAAGTTTAGATTAAATGATTTTTATCATTTTATTATTCTTTTTATATATTATCCAAATAGGTCTATATTATTCTGTATAGAATTCTCTTGTTTATGAGTTTAATTTAACCTGGGACTTATTGATAATTTAGAACGAGAAGTCCATTATTTACTCTTTCCTGCTCTTTTACTTTTCGTCTGTAAGAGCCATACTTGTCCTCTGGACTGAACTTTGCCGGTTTGGCAAATTCGGTCTTAGCGCCACATTTTGGGCAAATATCTTTCATAGTATAAATCCCGCAGTTTGGACATTTTCTTATATGTTTCATCTTAATAAGCCCTGATAATATTAATTCAACAATTCAATCTTCTTTTCTATCAAACTTAAAGAGACCCTTGTCTTTATTGATACTCTCATCAAGAAAATCGAGTATTCTCTCAAGAACCTTCTCAGCAATTTTGTAATTATCCGCTGATATTTCCAGGGAGTATTTTCCAGAACCGGCATATTTTACACTTGTATTTGAACTTCCCTCTTTAATATTCAGGATTTTTTTTATAAGACCCCTGACAACATCAACACCATCTGGCTCATATGAAATAATTGTTAAGATTCCTTTTATAACCTTCTTCTTTGGTTTTATTCTTACTTTAATTAAATCAACCAATGCTTTTGCAATATCTGCTTTGATTCCTATTCCCTTCAAATCATCAACAGTCACTTCATTTTTAACAATATCATCAAAGCACTCAAAGACATAATTATAGTTGTCAAGTATTGGCTCTGCAATCTCATAATACAATTTTTTAAAATCCTTTTTGAGAGCAATAGCGAGCTGTTCAATAACCTTTTCAGCTGTTTGCTCCTGCTTTATTTCTTCATTCTTCTTTCTGTGCTGTATCTCTGTTACCCTTCTTAAAGAGAGGTCGATATGCCCGCGCTCACGGTTTATTCGCAGAACCTTGCAGACAATAACCTTGCCCGGCTTAACATAGTCATACAAATTCCTGATTCTTCCCGGACTAATTTCTGAAATGTGAATAAGCCCCTGTTTGTCATACTCCTCAAGATTAACAAAGGCAGAATTCGGGTTTACACTGAGTACCTTACATAGAACAAGCTCGCCTTCTTCTGGATAATCTTCCCTTCTGTAAAGCATATTCATTTTAACTTATTGCCTCAAATTAGGATTATTCTAAAACTTCTAAAACATGGGCTTTTATCTTTGCCTTGCCCCCTGTTGGCTTTGCGAGGATATTTCCACATACAAGACACTTAACAACAGTGGACGCTTTTCCAAAGATAATCTGCTCATTCTTGCATTTGGAACATCTGACCTTAACAAACTTTGAATTCGGCTCTTCTATTTTTACCATAATAAACACCTCATAAATCATATAAGATTATATTGCATTAGAGGGAACCACTCCTATTTTTAAATGTTACTGAAATAAATGAAACGGAAGGATAAAATAAATAAACAGAATAAATAAAACCATTGTATTTATTATCTAATCCTGGCATTATCTACGATATCAACGCTTATTTCTTCCTTATCTGTTCTTAAAGGTTTACCATTGTAAACTGCCTTCTTGTTTTTAGTCGTTAATTTTGTTTCGAAAAACTCACTAACTGTTATCTTCTTTTTGGGTTTCTTCTCAATCCCATCTACAAAAACAGAACTTCCCGCCTCTGAGTTGGGTGCTTCAAGAACGATTACATTCTTACCGTCATCACCAGCGAGAAGCATTCCCTGACTTTCATAACCCCTGAGCTTTGCTGGTTTAAGATTATAAACAACAACCAGATGTTTTCCAAGAAGTTCCTCTGGTTTATAGTAACTCTTCAGGCCAGCCACCAACTGCCTCTCCTCATTGCCAAAATCAATCTTTAAAATATAGAGCTTATCAGCATCAGGATGATCCTTAACATTCTTTACAACAGCGACTCTTAAATCGACCCGCGAGAACTTGTCCTCTTTCTGTTCGTTATGTTCCCTTTCACCGCTGACAGATTCACCTTTAACATCAGGCATTAAGCCCTTAAAATCATCATCCTCTAATTTCTTTATTACTATGTTTGCCGTGTTGATTTTATGTTTCTTTAAATCAAAATTTAAATTTGAAAAACTAACCTTTTCGCTCGCAAGATTTAACTGCTTCAACATCTCATCTGAAAAAGCAGGCAGTATTGGAGAGAGTAATATTGCAATATTCTTAACTATGTTTGCAGACAAACTAACAACCTGCCATGCTTTCTGATTCTCTGTTTTGATAAGCTTCCAGGGCTCATTCTCCTGGAAGAATTTGTTTCCAATATCACTAACTATCAAGATTTCTTTCACTGCCTTTCTAAACTCAAAGTCCTCATAGTTCTTAATTGCTTTTTCAATGTGGCGGTTAAGTTCAGAAATCATATTTTTATAATCCTGCTCATTGAAATCACTTATTTCTGAATCAAAATGGGTGTTTATGAAACTCAAAGTCCTGTAAGAGAAATTTGCAATATTTGCAATTAATTCATTGTTAATCCTCTTCTTAAAATCCCTAAAATCAATATTGATATCAGAGAGTTTTTTTGACAAGTTCGATGCATAGTAAAACCTCAAAAATTCCGGGTTAATCTTTGAGTTCAAAAAATCCCTTGCTGTGATAAAAGTATGCCTCGATTTTGACATCTTCTCTCCGTTTATGTTTACAAAACCGTGAACAACCTCTTTGTACGGGAGGTTAAAACCACTGGTCATTAAAAGAGCAGGCCAAAATAAGAGATGGAAATAGATGATATCCTTGCCTATAATGTGAATTATCTTTGAGCCGGGTTTTTTCCAGTAGTCCTCATAGTTCAAACCGTGCTTTTTGCAGTAATTCCATGTGCTCGCTATATAACCAACAGGAGCATCCATCCAGACATAGAAATACTTATCTTCTGTTCCGGGAATCTTAAATCCGAAGTAGGGTTTGTCTCTGGATATGCACCAATCGTCTAAGCCCTTGTCAAGCCAATTCATAATTGAATTAACAACTTCTCTTTGAAGCTCTCTGTTGTCTTTAAGCCACTTTCTCAAATCCTCACTTAAAGAACTCAACTTGAAGAAGTAATTCTCTGTTTCCTTAACAATGGGCTTGTTACCGCAAAGAACACAGTAAGGGTTTATCAAATCAGTCGGCTTATAAACAGCACCACAGACCTCACAAACATCTCCATACTGGTTTTCAGCACCGCAAACAGGACAGGTTCCCTTAACAAATCTGTCTGGCAGGAACATTTTATCATGCTCGCAGTATAATTGCTTCATCTTCTTTTTGTATATGAGTCCCTTTTTGAGCGCCTCATTGAAAATGTGTTCAACAAGTTCTTTGTTTTCTTCTGAGTTAGTTGTATAGAAATTGTCAAATTTGATATTAAAGGCCTTAAAGTCCTTCTCATGTTCGATATGATATTTCTCTATGAGTTTTTCAGGGCTTATGTTCTGCTTCATTGCATTAATTTGTATTGGAGTTCCGTGCGTATCATCAGCACATATGTAAATGGCGTCTTTACCCATAAGTTTCAGAGCCCTGACAAACACATCTGCCTGTATGTATTCAAGCAAATGCCCGATGTGTATAGGACCATTGGCGTATGGCAATGCTGCTGTTATTAGCATTTTTTCATTATTCTTCATTTTATCACTCTCTTCCTCCCCGTTTTAACACTGCTCTTTAACTCTATTTTTCGCTTTTCCTCATTAACTTTATTGTTCATAACAGCAGAGTAATTGCTCCTATTTTAAAAGTTTTGTCATGGGTGCTAAAAACAAACCGATACTCATAGAACACTAAGCAATTCAATAAGAAGATAGTTATTCAGTTTGTTACTGCCCTGTTAACAGAAATGTTTATATAAGCAAAATAATCATAAATTCGCAATGTCTCAGAAAGCTAAGAATAAAAAGAAGAGAAAAGAAAGAAAGAAAATAGAGGTTTATCACGCATTCTACATTGTTGGTATTATATTCTTATTCTGGACAATATGGTATTTTACAAGGCAATACCTCTTCAATCTCTCTAACATTGCTAAAACAATTATATTAATCTGTTTAACAATTATATTCTTCTTCTTGGGAGATTTTCTGGCAGGGAGGCGGATATAATGGTACTAGCAGGGCCTTCATTTTGGTATCCAATTTTGGGTTGGTTTCTCTTTTGGATTGGTTTGCTCACTGCTCTGATAATGTATCTCTCCAAGAAAAGATGGTACCCTATAGCTTATTTAATCTCGATTTTACTTTACATCTTTACACTGGGTTTTGTTATTGATGTTTTTAATTTATCAAAGAATACAATCTTATTGCTTCTTGCCCTATCTGCTCTGATAATGATGTCTATAGGAGGGTATCTCTCAAAAAAGTTTGCTAATTGAAAATGAATAATAAAGTTCTGCTCGGAATTGTTCTTCCTTCAGTTTTGATTATAACCTTAATACTTCTAAGTGCAAGTAATATCGGGCTCTCTGTTGTAAGAGAACCTGTTAATTCACTCAGATTCTACTCACTGTTTGTTTATTCAAGAGGTGAACAAGAAAAAAACACTATTCCATTAGAAACATTAACTGTCACAAATAATTTTTTTCTAGCAAGAACATATACTCTCCCAGATATTGTTGTTTGTCTTAGTGGCGAGAAGGGAACGAAGAGAATTTATACAGGGATTGAATACGAAGGGGTATCCTATGAAAATGGAGGAACACCTGTATTTGATGAGATAAATGATATTTATGATTATCATACAGAAGTCATTG
This sequence comes from uncultured Methanosarcinales archaeon, assembly GCA_964385745.1. GTDB lineage: Archaea > Nanobdellota > Nanobdellia > Woesearchaeales > WAPY01 > CAYLQB01. Next base: position 2,653 of record CAYLQB010000030.1, on the reverse strand, counting down.
ACTTACCTGCATATTCTAAAAAAGAAATAAGAGTTTCCACTAAGCCAGTATATTTATATGAATATGGTCGCACATTGGAATCCTACAAAGCCTACAATAAATCTCTTGTCATTATAGAAACAAACGGGGAGAATGGAGAATATACTGAAAATTGTAAAGAACTTATGAGTAAATATAAGAATCATATAGTTTACATTCCATTAATCCCTCATTAGATAAAGGTTGTTTACTTTAAACCTATTTCTTCTTACTCTTTAACTTCTTAAACTTCTTCGTAATGAAGATGTCCTTTCCGCACTTTTGACATTTAAACACAAATGCCTCTACACCTTTGACCTTCTTTCTCTTGAAAGGAACTTGTAACTCTCCTTCATAACCACAGTAAGGACATTTGTATTTAATATTGGCAATTAATTTTGATTCATACTCCTTGGCCTCCATCTTAAAGCCACAATCTGGGCACTCGTAGTATGTAGCTTTCTTTATTGGCTTACCTTGTTTGTTCCTCGGTTTTTGCATCGGTGTTCCGCACTTTGGACACTTCAATTTGAAAACCCAGACCTTTGCATAACCAGAATCAACATCCCTGTCTGTATAATAAAATAATTCTTGAACATCCTTCGGCTCCTCGAGCATATTATCACCTTAACAAAAGAAATAATCTCACTTTAAAAAATTATCTGATACTGAAATAATACTAGTATCTATTTTAGAATAGTGATAAAACAAAACATTTAAATATAAGAGTAAATTGTTATTAAACATGACCCCAAAAAATAAGCCAATAGGACTGGTAAAAAAAGTAAAATCTTTCTTAGAAGGAAACAATATTGATGAAGAAGCAATAAAAGAGACGTATTTTAATCTAAAATCAAGACAGAATAGTCTACAAGAGGAATTAAGGTATACACAAAGAGAAGTAGAAGAAACCTATGCGACAGTCAAAAAAGCATTGGACTCAACAGATTATCAAAAAGTAGACCAAGCTCTCCTTTTAATAAGACCTTTTATTCATGTAGGCCTACCTAGAGGAGTAGTAAAAAAAGCAGAGAAATCAATAGAAAATATTTTAATAGATAAGAAAGAAGACTGTCCGACGGAAGTAAAATATGATGCTGCTATGTTAGCTGCTGAGTCCCTTAAAGAACAAGAGGAGAGTAATGAACATGCTACGATTGAAGACGCGCCTTGGGAAATAGTATATGACACATTACAAGATTACAAAAAACACTTAGAGGGGAATATTGACTCTCTTTCATCTAAACTTAAAAAGATAACAGATAAAGAAATGTATGAAGATCTCAGTAACTCGTTACTTTCAGCAAAAAATGAAATTTACCAACTTAATAAAGAGTACCTTCCTCTTGTAAAAGAGAAAAAAGAAGAACGGCATTTTAGAGGACCTCTCGATGGGCAGATTGAAGCAATGGGAGGGTTAGAAAAAAACTGAGTACCTATACTCCACCAAATCTTAAAAAGAAATAAAAACAATATTAAAGAAGAGAGTCGACAAAGAAAGATAAATCATAAAGACCTAATCGAAGAACTACATGAGAAACACGATAATTTATATTTGTTATATTAAAAGAAGAATAAAAGTAACCAACGAATTCTATTTGTAACGAACTAAATTCTTAATAATTATTTTTCATTTTTCAATAACAACAATTAAAGGATATAAATATTACTTAATCGTCCCTTCGATTTGGGGGATTTAAATGGGAAAACAAGAAGAAAATAAGGATTATCTATCTCTTGAGAGTAGTGTTAATTCTGAAATAAAAATGATGTAAAAATTTCTTCTTACGTGTTGAGAAGAAAATGCCTAAAATTTCAGACAGGGTATAACTCTCGAGCATCTTTCGGTTCTTCAAGCATATTATCACCTGCAATGAAAGTTGCAATAAGATTTAAAAAATTATCTAAATAATGTAATCACTATTGAATGGCAATAAGATAGAAAGATTTAATATAACCCTCTATTCTACACAAATATGAAAAGCAACTCTGAAAAAAATGAATTAGAATCAATAATAAGTGAATTTATTAATGAAGCTAAAGAAAAAGATACATCAGAAATAAGAGAATTACTTTGCTCAGGCAATAGAGCAAGAGCAATATACGCTGGATTTAGGGAATTAGGTGTCCCTGATGTAAACCACTTAAACAGGCCGTATGATAAGCAGATTATTCCTAACATTATCGAGAAGATAGCTAGTAGAAACAAAAAGGAAGCTTATGCAGGAATACTATTATCTCAATTAGCTTTACATGCTGGACAAGTTGGAATGTATATGTCTAAATTAGAGAGATATACTCAATTTATACTAACCAATCAGGAGAAAGAAGATTTTTGGATAACTTATGAAGCTTCAAAGTTGGCAGTGGAATTAACAATGGAAAGGAAAAGGAGAGAAAATGAAATGAAGGTTGCTGGTGAATTCTTTGATTGGGGAAAGATAGAATACACTCTTAATAAAAGAGGAAAAGATGTCAAGAAAGAACTAAAAAGTAATAAAGACCCTAGTATAAAAATGTCTTTGGGAACAGAATTCGAAATGATAGGAAGATATACAGAATTTGCTCATAATGAAAAACTCATGAATCGTGATTTAGGAGAAAAAAGTTATAAATAATTTTTAATAAAAAAATA